>DATDGP010000242.1:0-2676 GCA_036522035.1 Terriglobales bacterium | reverse complement strand
GCGCCCGTGGGATGGATGCTGTAAGTCGTCGAAACCTGCGCTCCGCTCTGGCGGATCATCTCCCCGACCGAGCAGTACTTGGACTCCGATAGTTTGATCGCGTCCTCCACCGACTGCGGATCAATGGCGTCGCCGGTGACGGAGTGGTGGATGTGCACGTTGGTGAAGATCTGCGGAGGCTCGGGCCTCTGCTCCGCGTCAACCGACACTTCGTAGGCCGCAACATGCTTGTGTTTCTTGTTGCGCAGAATCGTAACCACATCGAATGCCGTGCATCCCGCCAAAGCCGCGGCCATGAGTTCGATCGGTTTCGGGCCGGTATGTCCCATCATATCGTCGATGATCAATTTGTGACCGCTGCCGGTTTCCACGACGAATTGCAGGGCGGTCGGAAAGGTGAGCTTTACCTTGGCCTGAATCATAAGGCCCTCCTGAACTCAGGATGCCTGTCGGGCGGCCGCTAGCGCCGTGACCGGGGTCACACAGGTGGAGGGATCGCGGGATCGCAACGTGATAAATTCGTCGAGATCGGAGAACCAAGCCCAATGAGCGGGACGATGGCCCGATGCCGGTACTTGAGGTCGCGTATGGCGGCCGGGTTGTGACCCACGTCACAGTCAGGAGCGATGCCGCGGGCGAACATAGAGGGTCAGGGATCGGCGTACATGAACCGGCCTAGGGTTACGATTGACGGCAACGAAGCGGCGGCCGCGGCCGATGCGGAGAGCCGTGAACTGCTTGCCCTGGCGGACAGCCTGGTGAAGCGGGCTATCTGGATCGTCGGCGGTGATGGATGGGCCTACGATATCGGCTACGGCGGCCTGGATCATGTGCTGGCTTCGGGCGAGAACGTGAACATTCTCGTCCTCGATACGGAGGTCTACTCCAACACCGGCGGACAGCGGTCCAAGTCCACGCCTCGTGCCGCGGTCGCCAAATTTGCCGCCGGCGGTAAAGCTACCGCCAAAAAAGACCTGGCCTTGATGGCCATGACCTACGGCAACGTCTATGTCGCGCGCGTGGCCGTTGGATCCAACGACACGCAGACGGTGAAAGCTTTCCTCGAGGCAGAGGCGTACGACGGCCCGTCTCTCATCATCGCGTACGGCCATTGCATCGCGCACGGCATCGACATGGCGCGCGGCCTTGGCCAGCAGAAGCTCGCGGTCCAGTCCGGGCATTGGCCGCTCTTCCGCTTTGATCCCAGACGCATCGCCCGGGGCAAGAGCCCAATGCAGCTGGATTCCCAGCCGCCTTCGATTCCGCTCGATCAATACGTCTACAACGAGGCACGCTACACCATGCTGCAACAGAGTCATCCAGAAAGCGCGAAGAAGATGCTCGAACAAGCCCAGCAGGATGTGCGCGACCGCTGGAAGATTTACGAGATGTGGGCGCAGCTGGCTGTCAACAATCGCGCCAAAGCAGAAGAACCCGCGCTGGAAGAGGCAGCCCACCTAGGCGCTCGCTGATTCTTGAGTGCGGAGAGAAGGAGCACAGTCATGATACGCATTCTGATCAAAAACTGGTGGTTACTGGCGCTGCGCGGAGTCTTTGCGCTTTTGTTCGGCATGTTTGCTTTCTCTCTGCGAACCATGATCGATACGTGGGTTCTCGGTGCCGTGGCCCGGGCCGGGCTGGTGGTGATTTTCGGCTTCCTGGCCTTCGCTGCCGGCCTGTGCACCATAACAGCAGCCATGCGCGGCGCCGGCACGGAGAAATCTTATTTGCTGTTGTGTGACGGGATTGCCATCTGCGTTGGCGGAGCTGTCATACTTTTCGCGCCGCGGTTGGATCTGATCTGGCTCATCTATGCCGTCGCGGTGTTTGCGATCACGGTAGGCATTCTGGAGCTTCTACTAGCGCGCACGTTGCGCCGGCACGTTCCCGATGAGTGGGCTCTGGCATTGGCCGGCGCCGGATCATTCTGCTTCGGCGTCTATTTCCTGGCTGCCCCAAAGACGGAAACAATCTCCATGCTTCGCTGGCTCGGCATCTATGCGGGGTTCAGCGGTGTCGCGATCCTGGCTCTGGCTTTCCGCTTGCACTCTCTACGCACTTCGGTTCATGGCTTGGCCGGGCATGCAGTACCAGCTTCCAAGTGAGGTTAGAAAGTTTGTGTGAACTAAAAGTCGGCCAGCTATGCCTCGCCAAAATTATGATCTGCCGTGATTTCAACAGCTTTCACAGATCACACTAGCGAAGCCTCTGGTATAAGGTTGGATATGTTTCGGCTCCTTGTGCGCCGGCTAAAACCGGCGAGGTGTAGTGAAGGAAAAGTCATACGGTAAAGGATTAGCGACCCATATCGACCCCGAGTCATGCGGAGCCGCCCGTGAGGGTGGCGTCGTGTAATTCAGTCCGAAGCCGTCCCTGGCCACCAAAAACTCAGGCTTAATCAAGGCGCGCGATTCCGTACGGCTTGCCGACCATCTGGAAGAATAGGCTCTGGACGACTGTCAGTCGCCCGCCGCCGCAGAGCCGGCGAACCGGTGTGCTTTGATGTCCAGCATTGGCGTTGCGCCGAAGAAGCGCTTGTACTCGCGGTTGAATTGACTCGCACTCTCATACCCGACTTCAAACGCCGCGCTTAATCCCGTCGGGGACGCCAATATTCCAAAACGATTCGCCAACATTGCCGCGAAGGGCGCACTGCCAGTTGCGCCAAAAGCCGCC
>DATDGP010000241.1:0-5385 GCA_036522035.1 Terriglobales bacterium | reverse complement strand
GCACCGCTAGACCGATGCGTCCGGCCGAGTAGTACACCGCCATCACGGCCAGAGGTTCCAGGATCCGAGCGCTTGCTCTGCGGGCGTCCCAACTCATCAACCACTCCCCGGCGCACTTCAGAGCATTTTACCGGGTTTGCGGTTAAAGAGTGCGGCGCTGCACATTTTTTGAAGGGTTAAGGTCCAAACACGGGGTAATGGCTGGCGACCGCTGTCATTAGAAGCATAGGGAAATAAATCGGCCCGGGTTGCCAGCCGTTTGATGTGGGCTAGGGTGGGCCATCTGTGGCTTCGGGCTTGAGCCGTTGGCGCTGTCCGCCGTCCAACGGATGATCTTCATCTTGCGCCCGCCACACGATGCCCTATGCGTTCAGTATCATGAACCAGCCGATCCCATCGCCGATCCCGATTTCCAGCAGGCGATTGCTCTCCGATCCGTGGGACTTCAAGGCAAGGTAGAGCCATGCCGCAGCCACCACCATCGCCGCCATAGCCGAGCCAAGACCAGGCCTTCGCCGAGAGTATTCGGCTGCCCATCCGGACAAAAGTCGTTTTGCTGCTCATGCCTCGCGCTTTGTGGTGGGTCGGTATCACGGGGCTGGCAGGAACGCTTATTGGATGATCATCGTTCACGCCGACGCCAGCTTGTGCCGTCCTCGGGGAAATTTAGATGGAGTCAGATCTTGCGGTCATTCAGTCACCGCACGGTGCCATTGTGTCGCAGGGTCTTTCCGGGCCAGTTCTCATAAGCTCAGCTGTGTCAATGAGATAGCGCGGGAGCTGGAGTGGAATTCGGGCTGCACTGCTAGGTGGTCAGATGAAAGCGAGTTGGCTGCCGGCCACGGGGCGGCGACGTCCTCACAGGTAGGGTGCCGGCAGAACGACTGGGCAGTGGAGCTGTTTCCGGCCGAGGTAGACTGGCGGCACGGCGCGGACGATCCGCCTAAGAGTACTGGCCGTTCGGATCTCGCGTCTTGTTGCGGTCTTGCCTCGCCCGGGCAAGAAAAATTCTAAGGGACCAGAAGACAATGACGAGCTTGGGCAGGGAATCGCAATCGGGAGGCCCGAATAATCGGCGCGTCGGCGGTCGGGCTGGTATGTCTCGCGCCGACAGGCAACAGGCAGCCCAGGCCTTCGACGACGCCGGCATGCGGCCCATAGTGTTTCTCGGTTTCCTTGCCGCGGTCGCGCCCACCGCCCTGCTGTTTGCGCTCCTCGGCGGCGGCAGTTCGATCTGGTATGGGCCCGCTGGTCATGCCGTGCTCAGCGCCTCGATCGCAATTCTGCTGGCCATCGTTTCTTACTGGCTGGCGCGCGAGGCGAAGTTAGGTTCCTACCCGGCAGTAGCGGTGCTGAGCGGAGGTTTCCTGGGATTGGCCGGCATTTTTGCGGGAGCATCGTTCGTCAGCAACGCCATTCACCTGATCGTGGTCAACACCCTGGCGATGGCCTGGGCCATGGTATTTGGTTTTTGCGGACTTATCCTTCTTACTGCGGATCATCTGCGTCGTCGCTGCCGCGAGATTCTGATGCAGCGGCCGTTCATCTTTTTCAGTGCCCTGGCTGCGCTCTTCGTGGGATTGGTGACAATGTTCTTAGCCATGGATCGTCCAGTCTTCCACTCGGTGGAACGCAGTGCCACCATGCGCGCAGTGACCTTCGCCGTGGCCGGCGCAGCCATTCCTGCTCTCATGATCCTTACCTTGCGGGTCTATCTGCGGAAGCGCAGCCCCGTCATTCTGTTCTTCAGCCTCGGACTTTATCTCTATAGCCTGGCGATCCTGGGCCAGACCGCTGGTCCACAATGGTCGCTGCCCTGGTGGTTCGGAGAGGGTCTTTGCTTTATCAGCGTGTTCGCCATCGCCTATGGTTTAGTCGAAGCTAACCGCATGCGCGAACGCTTGCATTTGATCACCACGTTGGCGGCGCGCTCGCAGGAGCTCCAGAAATCGCACGGCGACCTGGCGCACTCCGAGGTTCGCTACCGTTCGCTGGTCAACAATGCGCCCTACGGCATTTTCCGGCTGAACCAGTACGAGCGTTTTGAGGCTGTAAATCCGGCATTGTTGGAATCGCTTGGGTACGACGCGGTCCAACCGGCGACCTGGCTTCCTCTGTTTGGCGACTTCTTCCGCGAGAAGGCCGACTGCATCGCCATCATGCAATCCCTGCGCCGTACCGGCCGCGCTCAAGAAGAGGTCTTCTGGGTGCGCAAAGACGGAAGCGCCTTCAAGGTCCGCCTTAAATGCCGGCGTGTTCCCGGCGAAAGCCCCGACGCTCCCTGGTTCGAAGGCATCGTTGAGGATCTGAGCGAACAGAGTTCTCTAGAAGATCAGCTGCGCCAGTCGCAGAAGATGGAGGCCATTGGACGCCTGGCCGGTGGCATTGCCCACGACTTCAATAATTTGCTGACGGTCATCAACGGCTACACCAGCATGCTGGTCGAAACGCTATCGGAAAACGATCCCCGGCGGACTGACGCGCTGAGGGTGAAGCACGCAGCTCTGCAAGCAGCCACACTTACGCGGCAACTTCTAGCTTTCAGCCGAAAGCAGGTGCTCTCGCCGGTCACGCTCCATCTCAATCAGGTAGTCTCCGATCTCTCGCGCATTCTGCCTCGCCTGCTGGGCGAGGACGTAGACTTGGTCTTCGTGCCGGGCGAACGGCTGGCTTCGGTCTATGCCGATCGTGGACAGGTAGAGCAGGTGCTCATGAACCTGATCGTCAATTCCCGCGACGCCATGCCTCGCGGCGGCAAGATTACGGTCGAGACCAAGAACCAAAAGCTCGACGAACAATATACTCGTCGTCGCGGCACGGTCCCCGGCGAATACGTGATGCTGGCCGTCACCGACACCGGTTGTGGTATGGACGCGGCCACCATGGCCCGCATCTTCGAACCATTCTTCACCACAAAAGAAGAAGGCAAGGGCACGGGCCTGGGACTGGCTACGGCCTACGGCATCGTCACCCAGAGCGGCGGCCACATCGCGGTCTATAGCGAGCCCGGACAGGGCACTACTTTCAAAGTTTATTTTCCGGCGGTCTCTGTTGCTCAAGACGTGGAGAAGGAAACCGCCCCGCCCAGCCACATCTCCCGCGGGGAGACGATTCTGGTCGTCGAAGATGAGGAGAACGTGCGCGACATGACCGCCCAGGCCCTTCGCCGCGCCGGCTACCAGGTGCTCCTGGCTGCCAGTGGCGAAGAAGCTCTCGAGATGGTAGTCGCCAAACAATGGCGCTTCCAGTTGCTCATCATCGATATTGTGATGCCCGGTCTTCGCGGCACTGAGGTCGCGCAGAAACTTCTGGAGATGATTCCCGATCTGCGCGTCCTCTACATGTCCGGCTATACCGATAACGCCATGTTTCACCAGAAACTGCTTGGCACCGACGCTCAGTTCATGCAGAAACCGTTTACGCTTAACATGCTCGAAGGGAAGGTAGCCGAGACGCTCGACGCGCATGTTGCGGCTCCTGCGTAAGAAGTTGCGCTCCTGTGAGTATTACTCATCGTCCTGCTGGAACAACACGGAATCTCTTCGGTACCATACCGCGGATCAGCCGATCGCTCGCCGTGCCGAATGGCTGATCCGTAGTCAGGTAAGTCCAAGTTGCGCCGCGCTGCTTGGGCAGCGCTCCGCTGATCTGCGCCTGCCCCAGACGTTTTTCCGATTCTTTTTCTAGGCGACTTTCCAGGTCCTGGAACATGCTATCCACGTTGACCAGGTATTGGTGCAGGGGATCGCGGCCGCTCCACGAAACCCAGTGAATTCCCGCGCGATAATCGGCGATTTCAGCCAGGTAATCGGCCCAGATATCATCGATCGTGGTCAGCCGCACCAGCCGTTCGGCCTCCAGCATGACGGCGGGTGCGTCTGCCTCGCCGTCGCGCAGGGTTTCTGACTCTTCCTCATGGTCACTATCGGCCGGTGAATCGCCGCAGAGGATCTGCTGACGTCGCCTCTGAATGATTTGCCGCTGGGCTTCAATGATGGACTCGTACTTGTGCAGAAATCTGCGGATATCCAGGTTTTGGCCTTCTACCATGCGTTGAATCGCGTCTAGGTCATTGGCGAGGAGAGGCTCGTCGCGCGCGTAGCGTTGGAGCAAGTCGTCTTCCAGAGAAATGAAGAATCGTGACGATCCTGGATCTCCCTGGCGACCCGCGCGCCCGCGCAGCTGATTGTCGACGCGCCGGCTCTCGTGTTTATTCATGCCGATTACGTAAAGCCCGCCGAGTTCGGCTACGCCCTCACCGAGCTGGATGTCGGTGCCTCGTCCCGCCATGTTGGTTGAGATGGTAAGCGCACTGGGCTCGCCGGCACGCGCGATGATGGCTGCTTCCTCCGCTTCGTTGCGGGCGTTGAGTACTTGGTGCGGAACGCCGGCCGCCTGCAATCGCTCGCTCAAGCGCTCGGACTCTTCCACGCTGGTTGTGCCCACCAGGACTGGCCGGCCGGAGCCATGCGCCTGCGAGATCTCGGCGACCACGGCCTCTTCCTTCTGCTGCTTGGTGGGGAGCAAAATATCAGGATGATCCTCACGGATCACGGGTCGGTTCGTAGGAATGACTTCTACGTCGAGCCCGTAGATTTCCTTAAACTGGCCGGCCTCAGTGGCCGCGGTTCCGGTCATTCCGCAAATCTGTGGATAGAGGGCAACCATATTTTGCAACGTGATCGAACCCAATACCTGGCCCTGTTTCTTCTGCGCCACGCCTTCTTTAGCTTCCAGAGCTGAGTGCAGTCCCGCCGGCCAGCGGCGGTCCTGGATGACGCGTCCTTTGAATTCGTCCACGGACTCAATGGCTCCATCCTTCACCAAATAATCGACGTCCCGCTCTAAGAGCGCGTGCGCGTGCAACGAATCCTGGATGGCGCATAGCAAGTTGAGGTTGCGCTCCTCATAGAGGTTGCCGCAACGAAAAGCCTGTTCCGCGTCGCGCGCTCCCTTGTCGGTCAGCCCGACGGTTCGGCCATGCTCCTCGACGGTGAAATGCATGCCATGCTGAAAATGCTGCGTGACCGTGTTGACCTGGTAGGGAAGCGAAGCCGAATCGGAATCGCCGCCGGCGATGACCAGCGGAATTCTGGCTTCATCAATCAGGATGGAATCCACCTCATCGATGACGGCTACTGCAAATGGGCGATGCACTTGCTCTTCGAGATGCAAGGCAAGCTGGTCGCGGAGATAATCAAAGCCAACTTCGTTGGCCGTAACGTACGTGATGTCCGAGGCATAGGCCTTTTTGCGCTCGGCGGCCGTCATCTCGCGCTGGATGTAGCCGACGGAGAGTCCAAAGTATTCGTAAATGCCGTCCATCCACTTGGCGTCGCGCCGCGCCAGATAGTCGTTGACGGTCATCACGTGGACGCCCCGGCC
>DATDGP010000240.1:0-6823 GCA_036522035.1 Terriglobales bacterium | reverse complement strand
GCCGTAAGCTACGACCGGCCAAAGCAGCGCGTACCAAGGGTGTCGGATCGCGATGGGAACCACCAGCGTGCATAAACCCAGCAGCGTACCAGCCGCGTGCATCAGGCGATTGCGAGAATCGCTGTGCTCGCGCAAGTAGAACGCGAAGAACTCTTCGTAGTCGGCAAACGTCGGGTCGGACAATTTCCTACCTCCGCCAGCGACACAGCAACCGCTGCGACTCTTAGGATATCCTACTGCACCTTGCGCGGTGCGTGGCATTCCCTAACACGCGAAGCAACGGGCTCACCTTGGCTAGTGATCGGCGGTCTTGGCCGTTGAATTCGCAGGCAAGGCCTGCAACCTCCCTTGGGCGATTGAGTAAGACGTGCCTGGGTAGTCCATCTTAGACTTCTCGACCCGTCCGTACATGGCGGCAAAACAGACACGCGGCGCACGAACACGATCGTACCTCGGGGTTCAAGAGTAGTTACTTCGTACCCTTAGTTCGTCATTAAGACAGGCGGCAAGCATAGCAACCATCCGGAAACCAGCGATAGCGGGAAAGCTTGATTTTCTGAGCCGCTGAATTCGGTAGTCGTGCCGATCACTTCCGCATAGAATCTCCGATCAGGAGATATCCATGAAAAAGTTTCTCTTTGGCCTCATCCTGGGGCTGCTGATCCCTGTCGCGGTGGGCTATTCGTATTTCCGTTTTGGTTACGCACCGGTCGCTACCGCGTCGGCGCCCATGCCGTTTGAGTCGAACATGGCGCACATGGCGTTGCACGCCCGTATCCAGAAGGAGGCGCCCACGAAAGCCGCGCCCATCCCTGCAGATGAAGCAAACCTTACTCAGGGTGCGACCGTGTACACGGAGAACTGTTCTTTTTGCCATGGCCTGCCCAACCAGAAGGCCACCATGGCCGCCAAGGGAATGTTTCCTCTGCCGCCGCAGTTGTTTGAGAAAGATGACATGGTTACCGACGATCCTGTGGGCGTCACTTACTGGAAGGTCTCGAACGGCATTCGTATGAGCGGCATGCCTGGATTCGGCGAGATGCTTACACCCGTCCAGATGTGGCAGGTCAGCCTGCTGGTTGCTAGCGCCGACAAATTGCCGGCCTCGGCTCAGGCGGCGCTGGTCAAACCCGCCGCAATGCCCGCGGTCGCTACCGAGCCACAAAAAAAGAAGAATTAGCCTTCGCTCGAATTGGTCGGAAAGGTCTCGCGCCAATATGCTCTTGGGCCTCGGGCTCATCAGCGGCCTGCTACGGGCCGCATCTGCCGGAGGCCGCTGCCGCCCCGGACGGAATTTGTCCGCGACGTTTTGGATGGCGGGGGCGCACTATGACGGGTCAGAGCTTCTCGTAGAACTCGCAAGCGGAGCATGAGATGAAGATGCCACCGCCCAGGCTGCGCTCGCGGTCCTTCATGCGCTTCACAATCCGAGTGGGCTTGCCGCACTTGGGGCAGTCGGTGCTCTTCGTAGTGTCCATCACTTTCTTGCGGTCAGCGGTCTTGGCGATTTTGGCCATACGGTAACAACTCTCCTTGTCATCTGGTTCGCGCGGGGCCTGTCGCCTCCGGGCACTGCGGTCGAGGAAAATTGTGGCAAAAGGTTGTCGCCTGCCATGCCGGACCGCATCCTTGATTTTACACGGCGAGCGCTTACTGGTGTAGCGTGTCCACATTCTTTCCTAACCCTACTTACGATTGCACAGCATCTAAGCCCCAAACAGTTGCCCGACGGACCTCTGGAGCCCAGCATCTACCTGCACAAGAATGCTCTCGTGTTGAGCGAACCGATCCGGTAGCTCTGAAGGCCAAGCAAAGCCAGCACGAAGTAGATCTTTGGCTTGATGGTTGAGTTGCGCGAGCTGGGGACGTACAGGAAAACGACGATCGGCCATGACGGACCTCCTTTTTGTGGCCCGCCGCCCGCAAATTCGGGCGAGAAGGAGATTCGAACGACCTTCTAGCAAGATCTCTTGTCAGGTGGACTCAGTCCTGCCCGCGGACGGGAGGCGGCCTGTACGCCTTGGTTCAGCATACGTCAAGCTGAAATCCGCCCTGCGACATACTCGCTGGAGTAGGCCGAGCGTAACTGAAAACTGCTGGACAGAACGAGCGACCTCGGATATGAATCAATATCGACGTTATTTCATTAGCAAGAGGACTTCATGAGGAAAGTGGTTTTGATCTTACTAGCGGCGACCGCCTTGAGCGCTTTCGCCGCCGACACTAAAGTTAAGGGCTACCTGGTGGATATGGCTTGCGGACGTGAAGAAGGGACACGGCCAGAATTCGGAATGAAGCACAGCAAAGCGTGCCTGCAGATGCCGGAGTGCGCGGAGAGCGGCTACGGTATTCTCACCGAAGACAAGAAAATCGTCAGGTTCGACCCTGCCGGCAATGAGCAGGCAAAGAAGTTCCTCGCCGATCTCAAGAAGACCACCGACATCAAGGTCACGGTCACCGGGACCCTGGACGGCGATTCGATGACGGTCAGCAAGATTGAACTGCAATAGGCAGCATTCCAGGAAATGCCGCACGTACCGAGGTGCGGACAAGCCCCAGAAACGCTAGGGTAGTTTAGAGCCTCATACGCATCTTCTGGGCATTTCTTGGGTTGCTTTGGCGCTTGGCTCTGCTTGGCATCCAAGGCTCAAAATGGCTTACTGTGGGGCTTGTGTTTGACCCCTCCACGTACCTCTGCTAGCTTGTAGAGTCTCCCGGCAGGGCCCGATTTTCCCGCACGCGCTTCTACCCTCCGGGTCTAGCACCATCTCCGAAAGCATCGAGGAATTATGGCCGTTTTCAAATTTAAGGGTGTGGACTTCATCGAACTCGAAGGCCTCCTAAGCCAGGAGGAGCGCTTGGTGCGCGATACCACGCGGCGCTTCACGGAAGACAATGTTATTCCCATCATCGAGCAGTGCAATCGCGACGGTAAATTCCCGCGCCAGCTCGTCAAGCCCATGGCTGACTTGGGGTTTTTTGGCGCTAACCTGAAGGGTTATGGCTGCGCCGGTATGTCCAACGTCGAGTACGGCCTGGTCATGCAGGAGCTGGAACGCGGTGACAGCGGCCTCCGTTCATTCGTCAGTGTCCAATCGGCGCTGGTGATGTTTCCCATCTACGCCATGGGCAGCGACGCTCAGAAAGAAAAATGGCTGCCGGCCATGGCCCAAGGCGAGAAGCTGGGTTGCTTTGGCCTGACCGAGCCTGACTTCGGTTCGAACCCGGCTGGCATGCGCACGCGAGCCAAAAAAGTCGGTAACGACTATGTCCTGAACGGCGAGAAGATGTGGATCACCAACGGCTCCATCGCCGACGTCGCCCTGATCTGGGCGCGCTCGGAGGCCGACGACAACAAGATCCGCGGCTTTCTGGTGGACACCAAAACAGCAGGCTTCAAGGCCGACGACGTCCACGGTAAATGGTCGCTGCGAGCCTCGGTAACCTCCGGGCTGTCTCTCGAGGACGTGCGTGTGCCATCGGAAAACGTTCTTCCCGGATCGGGTGGCCTGAAGTCGCCGCTAATGTGCCTGAACCAGGCTCGCTTCGGCATCGGCTGGGGCGCGATCGGCGCGGCTATGTCCTGCTATGACACGGCCCTCCAGTATGCCAAGATCCGCAAGCAGTTTCGCGACCAGCCCATTGCGTCTCACCAGCTGGTCCAGGAGAAACTCGTCTGGATGATCAGTGAGATCACCAAGGCGCAGCTTCTGGCGCTGCAAGTGGGCCGTCTGAAGGACGCAGGCAAGGCCGGGCACCAGCATATCTCGATGGCCAAGCGCAATAATGTGTGGATGGCGCTGGAATGTGCGCGCAAGGCCCGCGACATTCTAGGTGGCAACGGCATCGCAGACGATTACCCGGTCATGCGGCACATGATGAATCTGGAAACGGTGAAGACGTACGAGGGCACGCACGATGTCCACGCGTTGATCCTGGGCGAACACATCACCGGCGTCAGCGCGTTCTGACCGACAAACACATCTGGAGGGCGTTTATGGCGGCTCAAGTTGCGGAGAAAAACACGCAACCCAGGAATCTGGACATACTCGAGTTTGAACTCGCGCTGGAGTTTGTGCGCGTAGTCGAAGACGCGGCCATTGCCTCGGCGCACACCATGGGGCTGGGCGACCGCCATAAGGCCGACCGGGTGGCCACCGAAGCTATGCGCAAAACCATGGATTCGGTACCCATGCGCGGGACGATCGTGATTGGAGAGGGCGAGCGCGATGAGGCGCCGATGCTCTATATCGGCGAGCAAGTCGGCGCGGGATGGCGCGATGGTGCTCAGTTCCCACAAGTCGATATTGCCGTCGATCCTCTTGAAGGCACGAACTTGTGCGCCACCGGCTCGCCTGGCGCGATCACGGTTCTCGCAGCGTCAGAAAAGGGCGGCCTGCTGAACGCACCCGATTGCTACATGGAAAAGCTGGTCGTCGGGCCCTCCTGCAAGGACGTGGTAGATTTGGACGCCCCCCCCGCCGATAATCTCAAGGCCATCGCCCGGCGTCTCAGCCGCGATGTCTCCGACCTAGTAGTCGTGGTGCTCGACCGCCCGCGCCACCAGAAGTTGATCGACGATATTCGCCAGGCGGGTGCTCGCATCCACCTGATCTCCGACGGAGATCTCTCCGCTGGGATCGCCGCCGCCGTGATTGGTACCGGCGTTCACGCGGTCATGGGTACCGGCGGAGCCCCGGAAGGCGTGATCACCGCCGCGGCCATGCGCTGCCTCAACGGCGAAATCCTGGCCCGCTTGGTCATCGACAAGCCCGAACTCGAGGAACGCGTCACACGCATGGGTATCAAAGATAAGAAGAAGGTCTACACCGCCAAGGACCTGGCTCCAGGAAACCACATCATCTTTGCTGCCACCGGCGTCACCGAGGGCGCACTCATGAAGGGCGTTCGCTTCTTCGGTGAAGGCACCCGCACCTCTTCGATCGTGATGACCCGCAAAAACCGCAAGGTGCGCTTTGTGGACAGCATCCATTTGGCCAAGCGCCCGGACGTCAAAGTGCGGTTCGCATGAAACAAAGCACGTGACAATCGGCGTTATCGCTCAGAACCTGCTTAGCAAGTGATAAAGCGGATTTCTCGACAGTTTAGCTGACGAAATCATGACTACAGCAGTTACTTCCGGTTACCCCTTCAGATTGCTCCAAAAAACCGCACTGAACACTGTCAACAATCAGAATCTTTGCTACACGAATCTCTTGTATTCTTTTTGGTGAAACGACAGAAGCGAGGCCGAAGCCGGACGCTCTCCAAGAGGTGAGAAAGCCATGGTTGGACTGATCAGGGATCTGCGGTGCGCTCTACGAATGCTGCGAAGGTCACCCGGATTCTCGGCCATCGCGGTTGCCACGCTGGCAGTCGGCATCGGCGGGAACGCGGTGATGTTCAGCATTCTCCGGGGCGTGCTCCTGCAACCGCTGGCTTATCCAGGGTCCGCCCAGATCGTGCAGGTGTGGCTGAGCCATCCTCAGCGCGGACAGCACGAAGTCTTCTCGCCGTACAACATCAACGATTGGGCGGCGCAAGCGCAAACGTTGGATTCGCTGGCAGGGTATGGCTTTGAGGAGCCGGCGCTATTGGGCCGCAGCGTTCCCGTGCGTATGACAGACGTGGAAGTGATGGGCCGTTTCTTCGAGACGTTCCGCACGACGCCCGTGATGGGCCGCACTCTCACCCCCGGAGAAGAGGAGCAGCGCGCGGCTGTCGCCGTTTTGAGCTACTCGGCGTGGCAGCGATTGTTCGCCGCCGATCCCGAGATTGTGGGGAAGAAGATCACGCTTGATAGGGGTCCGCTCACCATCGTTGGCGTGATGCCACCGACGTTCACCTTTCCGTATTCTGGAACTGACCTGTGGACGCCGCCTTCGACGGACTGGCTGGCGCGGGGGAGAAACAGCGGGTTCCTGTTCGGTATTGGCCGCATGCGTGATGGCGCGTCGCTGGAGGCGGCACAGGCGGAAGCGGACGCAATCGCTGTCCGGCTGCGCACAGAATATCCTGGGCCCAATCGTGGCGTGGGTTTTCGGATGGTGCGCTTGCAGGACCAGATTGTTGGCGGCTGGGCCAGCAGGTTGATCATGCTGACCGTGGCAGTAGGAATCGTACTGCTGATCGCCTGCACGAACCTGGCTAGCTTGCTCCTCACACGTGCAAACGGACGCCGGCGCGAGATGGCCACACGGGCGGCACTTGGAGCAAGCCGTGCTCGATTGGCTCGCCAAGTACTGACAGAGAGCGGCGTGCTCGCGATCGTCGGCGGCGCGAGTGGGCTGCTGCTGGGATATGGTGTGTTACGCCTGTTGGTCAACAGCTTTCCTGCAGCGATCCCGCGGCTCGGCAACGTGCGGATGGATGCATCGGTGTTGCTGTTCACCTTGAGCGCGACGATCTTGGCCGGTTTGCTCTTCGGAACGGCGCCTGCGTTCAGCTTCTCGCCTTCGCAGATTATTCCAGCACTGAAGCAAGGCGGCGTGCAGAGTGGCGGCGGGCATCGCGCGCTGCGGCGCATGCTTGTGGGCGCGGAGCTGGCGCTGTCGCTGGCGCTTCTAGGGAGCGCCACACTGGTGATTCGCAGCTTGTGGCTGCTGCACCGCGTTGACCCGGGATTTTCAACCACGACGGTACTAGGGATGCGGCTGTCGCTTCCAGATCAGCAGTATCCTGATTTCGCCAGCCGCGCGGCGATGTACCAGCGTATCGTCGACCGACTGCGGGCACTTCCTGGTGTGACCAGTGTAGGCGGGACGAACGACCTGCCATTCAGCGGCTCGACCACGGGGACATCGTTCAGCATCGTCGGGCGACC
>DATDGP010000239.1:0-2051 GCA_036522035.1 Terriglobales bacterium | reverse complement strand
AAACTCTTCCTCCAGCGCTTCATATTCGCGCCGGTACTTCGGGTTCTTCATCCACTTCTTGTGGAGATCGTCGACAGTCGTGCGTTTCATTGATCCTGTACCTCCTGGGCTCTTTGCAGCGCGATTTCAATCTCTCGCCGGGGCGTCTTCTGCGTTTTCTTGACGAACACTCGGACAACGACAACCCGGCGGCCCTTCGCGGTGACGTAGACAGCCCGTGATATTCCGTCCTTACCCTTCATGCGCATTTCCCACAAGGGGTCTTCCAGGTGCTTTATATGCGGCTCATGAACCCGTTCGAGGCCGTATCCTTGGATCAGCTCGACGATACGGCGAAAGCGAGCCTGCATATCGAGCGGCAGCGCTTCGAGTTCATCCCGAACGCGATCGTCGAGCAGCTCTACGACCCATGCCATTTATTTACATTATTGCATTTTTGCAATATCGACCGAAGAGGGATTCGCTACCAGCGCCAATCTTGGGTGGAAAACATCGTTCGCCATACGTCTGCTTCCGGATCCGCCTGCGTACATCGAGGCCCGGGATTGCTGCTGACGTCGGTCAAAGTAAATCTATAAGGCGGCATCCAACGAATCAGGAAATATGGGCATTCAGGGTTGTTAGTGGGTGGAAGGCATGAGATCGAGGCCGCCGCAGTGGAAGTAGATGGCAGTGACGAAGTTCTTTTTGCTGCGGAAACCGCGAGCGGTGTACTTGACCCACTGGATTTTGGAGTTGATGGACTCGCTGGCGGCGTTGGTGATTCGGAGCCGCAGGTAGGTAATGATGTTGGCGAAGCGGCGCTGAATCATGCGGGCTTTCTCGATCATGGGTTTCAGGCGGCAGCGGACCGCCCAGTTGTACCACCAGCGATAGTGTTTCCGTGCGGGACGCTCGTAGTGATAGAGGAAGAACGCCATCATGGCCTCCTTCAGCGCCCAAGCCCGCGCTGTTTTTAGGCTGCTGTCGCGTAGAGCGGCAAACTGCTTGCGGTCGTCCGGTTCCATCCTCGCCGGATGGCGTAACCAGTCATAGCGAGTGCCGGTGAGGCGGTCGTCTCCGGCGGCTTTCAACTGCTTGTTCTCCCGGCGGCGGACCAAATCGACGGCTTCGCCTAGATGCTTGGCGATGTGAAACTTGTCGAAGACAATCTTGCGGTCGGCGTCCGGAAGGTACTTGCGGGTGGAGTTGATGTAAGGGTCCCACATGTCCATCGCCACGCCGCGCACCGCTGCTCGTTGCTCCTCCGACACGCTCCGCCAGAACCCGTCCAAGCTTTCCTCGGTCCGGTGCTCGGCTACAAACAACACCCGGCTCCGATCCAGATCATTGACCATGGTGAAGTAGTGGTGCCCTTTGGTAAACGACTTCTCATCGACCCCGAGCCGCTCGATGGGTTCCGCTTGACGGCGCGTCAGGCCGCGTTGGACGGCCCGCTCCTGAATGGCATGCACCTCATCCCAACTCAGCCCCAGTTGATCGCCGACTGCCTTCTGGACTGGCCGCCTTGAGCCAATCGATGGCCAAGCTTTCAAACAGCGCCGTGAACCGGCTGGAAGGCTCCGCCCAGGGAAGTTTTACCGCCCGAACGCCATGCTCAGCGCAGCTGCTGCGCGGAGGTTCCGCATGTAGGATCGTCTGATACTGACAGGTGTCCAGATGCCGCCAGCGGCGCTCTGGCTGATGGTCGTAAAGCGGGCACGGCTGGCCGCACTCTGCACAGGACCACTGCACGCCGGCTTCATGCGCTAGATGAATGTGAACTTCCCCGTCAGCCACCTTCAACTCAACGCGGTCCACTCCCCAGGGGGAGTGAATCCCCAAAATCCGGGCATACAGTTCGTGATCTTGCACTTGCCCATTATCAACTCACCCACTCAAATCTCCGATGAGCCTAATAATGAGGATTGTCAGGATGGATCCCGATCGGTTGCGCATGTGCTCGCGCGATGAAAAGAACCAACGTAAGACGTAGAAATCTGATTCCGTTCGGCATGCAACGATTCTCCTTCAAGAGTTCACCGGGTGCGTTTGATCCGCAACGCAATGTC
>DATDGP010000238.1:0-8887 GCA_036522035.1 Terriglobales bacterium | reverse complement strand
CTGAAGCCGGGGCCCTCCTGGCTGCTGAAGAAAAACGTGACCCCTCCGGAGATGGACGAAAGTATGCCTATGTGGCCGCGGCCGCGCGTCCTGATGGCGGAGTTAAGAAACAATACTTTGACCAGTATCTGCGCGATGCGTCCCGACCTGAGGACTGGGTGGAGCAGAGCCTGGGAGCATTCAATTACTGGAACCAGTCGGAGCTGACGCTACCTTACCTGCGTCCGGCGCTGGACGCGTTGCCCCAGGTCAAGCATGACCGTAAGATCTTTTTTCTCCTGGGGTGGCTCAATGCGTTCATTGGCGGCCAGCACTCGGTGGCGGCCCAAAGCCAGGTCCAGGATTTCCTGGGTACCGCGTCGCTCGACAAAGACCTGAGGCTCAAGATACTGGAGGTTTCTGATGAACTGGACCGCACTGTAAAAATCCGCGAAAAATATGGTGTCCGCAAGCCCTCGGCAGCTGCGGTTGGCCGTTAGCCGAAGCGGGCATCCGGGGTATGGCCTTTCTTGTCAAGGCCGGTTCGGGCCTCCAATTTCGGCTGCTGGAACTGCCGGGCTGAGATGTATAATTTTGTTTGATGCCGAAGTACTCCATTGTGGTCCCGTTTCACAACGAGCAGGAGAGTGTCACGGTGCTCTATGACCGCTTGAAGGCGGTCATGGAGGGTACCGGTGATAGCTTCGAGCTGGTGTTTGTCGATGACGGAAGCGTGGATCGGACCTACAAGCTGCTGCGGGAGATTGTCGCCGTGGACAGCCGCGTCGTGGTGGTCAAGCTGCGCCGAAATTTCGGCCAGACTTCTGCACTCGCTGCCGGCTTTGCCCATGCCCAGGGTGAATACCTCATCGCCATGGACGGGGACCTGCAACACGATCCTGAAGAGATCCCTAAATTTCTCGAAATGCTCGAGCAGGGCTATGACCTGGTGAGCGGCTGGCGCAAAGAGCGCGTGGACAACTTTGTCATGCGCCGTTTACCATCGCGGATCGCCAACTGGGCGATGGCCCGGCTCAGCGGCGTAAAGATTCACGATTTCGGTACCACCTACAAGGCTTATCGACGGGAGATCATTCAGCAACTGCCGCTCTATGGAGAGCTGCATCGCTTTATTCCCGCGCTGGCCTCGTGGTATGGCGCTTCTATCTGCGAGATACCCATCAAGAATGTTGTCCGGCCCAAAGGCGACTCGCATTATGGGCTTTCCCGCACTTTCCGCGTTTTCTTTGATTTGATTACCATCCGTTTTCTACTCAAGTACATGTATCGCCCGCTGCACTTGTTCGGCAGCGTTGGGACCATTTCCTTGGTGAGCGGACTGGGGATTGCTTTCTGGCTCATGCTTTCCAAGCTGATGTGGCATGTCAACGTGGCCGACGTGCACGGCCCGCTTCTGGTATTTGCCGCCGTGTTGATCCTCTTCGGCGGGCAGATGCTGGCCCTGGGTTTGTTGGGCGATCTCCAGGTACGAAACTTCCAGGAACCGGCGCGCCGCGTTCCGTACACCGTGGCGCACGTGCTCCGATCGCAAGGTCAAGAACAAGCGGTCAACGAATCCTAAGAGAACGGTACATAAAACTTAATGACCCAAAGTGTCACTGCCCAAGCTGAGCTCAAGCTGGCCAAACGTATGGCCCGGCTCGGCACCGAAACTGCCTTTGAAGTTCTTGCTCGCGCGCGCGCTCTCGAAGCCCAAGGCAAGGACGTTATTCATTTGGAGATCGGCGAGCCCGATTTTGATACCCCAGCCAACGTGGTTGAAGCCGGCATTGACGCTCTGCGCAAGGGATGGACCCACTACACACCTTCCGCCGGTCTGCCGCTGCTACGCGAAGTGATCGCCGAGGAGGTGAGTCGATCGCGCGGTGTCAAGGTCACGGCCGAGGAAGTGGTGATCGTCCCCGGCGGCAAGCCGACCATCTATTTCACCTTCACCGCGCTTGTCGAGGAAGGCGATGAGGTTATCTATCCCAACCCCGGATTCCCGATCTACGAGTCGCTGATCGGATTCATGGGTGCCAAAGCAGTGCCGGTGCATTTGCGCGAGGAGAAAGACTTCCGGCTCGACATCAACGAGCTCGCCGACAAGATTACCGATCGCACCCGGCTGATCGTGCTCAATTCTCCGCACAACCCTACCGGCAGCGTGCTCGATGAGCAGGACGTCCGCGATATCGCCTCCGCCATTGGCGATCGCGACATCATGGTGCTCTCCGACGAGATTTACAGCCGCCTGATCTTCGAAGGCCGGCATTTCTCCTTGATGTCCGTAGACGGCTTTAAGGATCGCACCATCATGCTGGACGGGTTTTCGAAGACCTATGCCATGACCGGTTGGAGGCTCGGTTACGGAGTCATGCGCCGCGACCTGGCTCAGTACTTCGGCCGCCTGATGACCAATGTGAATTCGTGCAGCGCGGCATTCACCCAGGTCGCCGCCATCGAAGCCGTCCGCGGCGAGCAGACTTCTGTCGAACACATGCGCGAGCAGTTCCATCTCCGCCGGGATCGCTTCGTCGAGCGGATCAACAAGGTTCCCGGCTTCAGTTGCCGCGTCCCCAAGGGTGCTTTCTACACCTTTCCGAGCATTCGCCAGACCGGCTGGACATCGAAGAAAATGGCAGACGCGCTTCTGGAACAAGCCGGCGTGGCCTGCCTTGCCGGAACTGCCTTTGGCGGGTATGGCGAAGGCTACTTGCGGTTCAGCATTGCCAACTCCATGGAGAACCTGGACAAGGCGCTCGATCGCGTCGAGAGCTGGGCGAAGAAGAATCTATAGCATCAGGGTCGCAGTCGGACTCCCGGAAGAACTCCAGATCGCTGAATCACATGTGGAATTTGGTCGTGATCGTGGTCTCCACGTCCACCGGCTGTCCATCGATGATGTAGGGACGGTAACGCCATTGTTTGATCGCGTCCATGCTCGCGTCAATCAGGACGGGGTGCCCACAAAGCGCTTTTAGGTTGTGAATGAGTCCATCCTTGCCTATGGTGGCGGCCAGTATCACCGTGCCTTGAATGTGCTCCATTTTGGCTATGCCTGGATATTGGGGTTCGACCCTGCGGATGAGGCTGCCTTCCACCGCTTTCGAGTCGCGCATCCCAAACGGATCTGAACCTTCGCTCCGGTGATGCGCCAGGTTCATGGCCATGACCGCTTCCACCACCGCGCAAGCGTTGCTCGTATCCCCTTTCAAAGCAAACTCCCAGGGAACCTGTCTACGGACCCGGACAGGCTTTCCATTCCTGATAAACGGTTTGAATTTCCAGGTCTTCATGGCGCGTTCGGCGGCAGCGGCCAGGACCGGATCTCCACTTACAATATCGGTATTCTCCACGTCTCCCGTCTCGGAAATGTGCAACTGAACCACGACCTTTCCTTGCACTCTCTTGGCCGCTGCTTCCAGTGGATAATCCGGTTCAGGGGCGTTGATCAATTCGATCGCCGTGGAATCCGCCGGGACGGAAGACGTTTCCCCCGCAGCTGAATTCGTGGGCTCGGGTGTGGGCTGCGAGGGAGCTGTGGCTTGGCTCGTGCCCGGCGCCTGCATCAGGCACAACATCAAGAGAGCCCAAACAAAGAGAACGGACGATGGTGGACGAAACCTCATACTCAGGAGTCCTTTGCTGGCACCAGTAACGGGCATTGTATCGCAGCAGCGCTAGCGTTATGCGCCGGCTCAAAGCTCTATAATTTCTGTCGATGGTCAACAAGAAATACCGCGTTTTTGCCACCTGCGATATCGGCGACGCCGCCCTCGATCGCCTGCGTCAGAAAGGCTACGAACTCGAAGTCTACCCTGGTCCGGAAGCCCCGCCCAAGTCGCTCATCGTCGAAAAACTCCGCAGCGGCATCGACGGTCTGATCACGACCTTGCGGGATAAGATCGACGCCGAAGTCTTCGAGGCCGGGAAGGGGACGCTCAAGGTCGTAGCGCAATACGCCGTTGGTTTTGACAATATCAACCGCGCCGAGGCCGATCGCTACAAAATTCCGTTCACCAACACCGCTGATGTCCTCACCGACGCCACCGCCGAGTTCGCCTTCTTCATGATGGGCGACGTAGCGCGCAAGCTCTGGGTTTCGGAAAAAGCCGTACGCGAGCATCGGTGGGATTCGTGGCATCCCTATCTCCCCTTCCTGGGCGATGAGGTCACCGGCAAAACCATCGCGGTGATCGGGACCGGCCGCATCGGCAAGGCCATGATCAACAAGTGCACTGGGTTCGACATGAACGTCCTGTGCTACGACCCGGTGTATCAGGATCATAAGTTCGTTGGCGCGATCCAGAAACTCATGGACCTGCGCCACTCGACCGGCCTGCAGCAGGACAAGACCTGGATCAAATATGCGAGCCTCGAAGACGCTCTCGGCCAGGCTGACTATGTGTCTCTGCATGTGCCGTTGCTTCGCGAAGGCGAATCTTCTGCGCCGACCTTCCACCTGATCAACGAAAAGACTCTCCGACTGATGAAGAAAGACGCCTATCTGATCAACGACTCGCGCGGTCCCGTGGTCGATGAGAAAGCTCTCTACAGGGCGTTAAAAGAGCATTGGATCGCCGGTGCCGCGCTCGACGTCTTCGAGAAAGAGCCCCTGCCCGCTGATTCTCCTCTGCGCGATCCGGAGATCGCCGATCGTTGCCGGCTGTTTCCTCACTTCGCATCCGCTGGACGCATCACTCGCCTCTCCCCCGACCCCGAGAAAGGCATGGCGGGGCGCTGCGTTCAGGGTCTAATCGACGTCTTGGAAGGGAATTACGGTGGCGATGTAACCAAGATGCCCTACGTGGTGAACAAAGAGGCGTTTAGGGACAGCTGACCCTATCGACCCGCCGGCGTCAACGCCATTGCCATCGACTTGAAGATCTTCGCGCCATCGTCTGACCCCAGCAATATCTCGCTCGAGCGGTCAGGGTGGGGCATCATGCCCATCACGTTGCGGCCCACGCTGCAGATTCCGGCGATGCTATCGAGGGATCCGTTGGGATTGGCCCAGGAGGTAACCTGGCCATCGGGCGTAGAGTAGCGGAAGACGATCCGGTTCTGGCGCTTGAGAGTCTCGAGCGTAGGGTCGTCGCAGTAGTAGTTGCCTTCCATGTGCCCGATGGGAACCCTCAACACCTCGCCCGTGCGGCAGGCATTGGTGAAGGGCGTCTCGGCGTTCTCCACGCGCAGGTCAACGACTTTGCAGACGTATTTCAACCCGGCATTGCGCATCAGCGCACCGGGCAGCAGTCCTGCTTCGCACAGGATTTGGAAGCCATTGCAAATGCCAATGACCAACCCACCCGACTCGGCGAACTTCGCTACCTGCTCCATGATGGGCGCAAAGCGAGCGATGGCGCCGGTACGCAGATAATCGCCATAGGCAAATCCGCCGGGGATGATGATGGCGTCGGAATTCTCGAGATCCTGCGATTCGTGCCAGAGAAGCGCAGCTTGCTCTCCGGTGGCGGTGATGGCAGCGTGGTAGCTGTCCTGATCGCAATTGGAACCGGGAAATATGACAACGCCGAACTTCATGATTTCATTTAACCACAGGGAAGGCAGGGAGCACAGAAAGAAACTCGAGGCCCTGGGTGACTGATTGCTCGAACGCAAGGACTCAGATGTCTTAGTTCATGCCCGAAGCTTCCTGATCCCGTTCTAGGTTTCGTTCCGTGTCCGCTGTGGTTAGATATAGAGATGGCTTGGCGCGATCACCTCCGCACCACCGGCTCGGCTCTTAAAAACTGGTTCATCGCCCAATGTTACGACTCGCTGGCCGTGGCACTGTTGTGGCTGGTGGGGCTGCTGATCATTGGAATTCCCTGGGCACCGGCGTGGGCAGTGTTGGCCGGCCTGCTGCAGTTTGTCCCTCATCTCGGCGGACCACTGGCGGTGATTATCCCTGCCATTCTCGGCGCGATTAGTCCCGACCATCGCGCGCGCTTCTTCTACGTTCTAATCTTGTTCGTGGTGATCATGCTCATCGACGGTTTCTTCTTGCAGCCGTACTTGCTGAAGCGAACCGCCAAAGTACCCTTCTGGGCGGCGCTGGTTACGCCTATCGTCGTGGCTCTGCTGATTCCCGCGTGGTGGGCGATCCTGCTCGCGCCACCCCTGCTGGCAGTGGTCTTTGCATTTCGGCGCAAAAGACAGTCGGCTGCCCCGGAGTGAGTCGGTCTCAGTAGCGGCTCAGACCAGTCAACCGCAGGAACCGGATAGGATTTTTGCTTCGGTGAGAGCGTGCCGGGCTTCGTCAGGGCCTTTGACTTGAACGGCGCGCATGCCGATCTGCTGAGCCGCCTCGACGTTCAGTGAGTTATCGTCCATAAAGAAAACGGCCGATGGCTTGCACCCGAGCGTGTCCAGAACCAAATGAAAAGCCTCCCGATCAGGTTTGATCCTTCCTGTCAGGTGCGATGCGAAATGGTGGTGAAACATGTGTTCCAGGTGAAAATCGCTCATCAGGCGCGGCCAATGAAGAACACTCGTATTGCACAACGTGGCGCGCCGGAACCTCGCCGGAACGCTGCCGACCAGCTCCAGGGCGCCTGGGTACAGCCCCGCAAGCCAGCCGCGGAACGAGCTTAGAAATGCCTCCTGATTCACGGGCAACGACAGCTCGAGGATGATCTCCTCGGCAAATTCGTTAGGCTCGATGCGTCCGGTTTCGAACTTTCGCACCGCCGGCGAGGTGAGCCAGACGGCCCATAGCTCGTCAGGGCTGAGCCTGTTGTCGAGCCAGGCCAGCATCGTGGGAACACCTTTCATTTCCGCAAGCACTCCGCCCACGTCGAAAAGGACTACGTCAATTTCATCGGCAAGCCTCTTCATGGTGCTAGGGATTATAGAGGCGAGGGGGGGAATCAGCCGTAATGTCTCAGTTTGATTTGCGGTTTAATGATGATGCTCGGCTTGTTGCAGGTCGAGCCACCGCAATGCTTTGGTTTCAGTAGCCCGAATCCATGAGGCTTTCTCATCTGTGTAAGCACGCACATCGTCCGGATAGAGGTCGCGCGCCCTCTGCTTTTCCTTTTCGTAAGCCTTCATCTGCTCCGGATGGGCGCGCAGGTAGTCTCTGAAAGCAAGATGCCGCGTTACTTGCGGTGAATTCGCCGCGAAGAAATGCAGATGAACGATGCGTTTGCCCAATTCGTCCGAAAGGGTGCAATAGCGACGTCCTGGTATCCCCAGCTCCCCATGCCAGCCGTACCGGAGCGTCTCTATACGCGACTTATCTCGATCGAGATCGTTCAAACTGGTTACCAGTGGCATCAAGTCGAGGATCGGTTTGGCGGCCAAGCCCGGCACCGAAGTCGAGCCTATATGATGAACGATCACAAGGACCGAACCGAGTACAGACAACCGCGCTGAATGCATTTTTGCCAGATTCGGCCATTCGGGATCGTAAGCAACCAAGAGCACCGGGATCGGCGGAGTCACCATGGGCTGGAGCTTACGACCGTCACTAAATAAATTCAAACCGAGACACTATCGATTAGCGGGGCCCGGGAGCCAGCTACGTGCTATAATCTGCTTTGTTTTCATGCGTTTTCTTAATGTCGGCTGCATCCTTGCCGGCCGCCAGAAATCCAGATCTTTGAGGTTACTACCATGTCTGGCCACTCTAAATGGGCCACAATCAAGCACAAAAAGGGCGCGCTGGACGCCAAGCGCGGCAAGATCTTCACTCGTGTGATCAAGGAAATTACCATGGCCGCCAAGAGCGGCGGCGGCGATCCGGATAGCAATCCCCGCTTGCGCACTGCCATTGCCGCGGCCAAGGCGGAGAACATGCCCGCCGACAATATCAAGCGCGCCGTGCAGCGAGGCACCGGTGAACTCCCAGGTGCAACCTACGAAGAGATTACCTTCGAGGGCTACGGCCCCGGGGGCGTGGCTCTGCTGGTTGACGTCACGACCGACAATCGCAATCGCACCGTCAGCGAGATCCGCCACGCCTTCACCAAGGGCGGTGGCAACCTTGGGGAAGCCGGCTCCGTGGCCTGGATGTTCCACAAGAAGGGAACCATCGTAGTCCCCAAGGCGGGAGCGAAAGAGGACGACCTGATGAACATCGTGCTCGAAAACGGCGGTGAAGACCTGAACGACGATGGCGATAACTGGGAGATTCTCACCGCCCCCAACGCCTACGAGCCGGTGCTTGAAGCGGTTAAGAAGTCGAGCATCGAGGTGGTGCATTCCTCCGTGGGCATGGTGCCGCAGAACTACATCAAGCTCGAAGGCCCCGCCGCCAGCCAGATGATTCGCCTTCTCGAAGCCCTGGAAGATTCTGACGACGTCCAGAATGTTTATTCCAATTTCGACGTCGATCAGAAGCAGCTGGAGGAAGTCGCCAGCTAAAACGGCTCATCGGAACTAGAGTTGGGGCGGTCCGCCGGGGCCGCCTCTTTAGTCTTAGCCGACGATTTGCTCTGCCATGTTCGGCCAATACGCCCATAGCCCGGGTTGCAAGGCTTCTGGTATGCTGCTCGGACATTCTTGTGTTCCAAAAACCGCACGCAGGTCATTGTGGTTGGATGTAGAAGGCATTGTGCCGCCTCGCCGGGGCTCGATTGTAATTCCGGCCTGACACGGGCCTCACTCCCAATCTCGGAGTCCGGTGCCCTTCGGGGCGAGAAAGAACGGATGTTCAAGCGGGAATGCCGCAGCGTCCGAACATAGTTCGGCAAACAAAGATGATCAAGCGCTTACTAACACTCGCCGTCGGGCTCCTAATATTGAGCTGTCTGGCGGGCGCTCAGACCGCTTCTCAGCCACTCGATGGGCAGCCCTGGGACTTCGGTATCTGGGGCGGAGGCGGCTTCAGCGTCCCTGGCGGCACCGCGGATACCCACATGTTGAACGCCGGTGCACGCCTCGGTAAGGTGCTGACCGG
>DATDGP010000237.1:0-6891 GCA_036522035.1 Terriglobales bacterium | reverse complement strand
GGTCACGATGTTGTAGGGTGGCTGCAATGAGGTGACGCGCGCAATAGTTTGGATTCGCCTCATCTGCCCGGCGCTGAAGTTTGATACGCCAATGTGCCGGACCTTGCCTTCCTCCTTGAGTTGGGCCAGAGTCTGCCAGCCTTCCTCAACCTCGGTCTCTGGATCAGGCCAGTGAATCTGGTAGAGGTCAATCGTATCGAGTCTCAAACGGCGCAAACTTGCTTCCAGTTCGCGGCGTACGGAGGCTGCTTTCAGGCTGCGTCCGATTTGGCGTTGTTCGTTCCACACAAGACTGCACTTGGTAAAAACGTAGGGACGGCGTGCTCGTCCTGCTAGGGCTTTGCCGACGACCTCTTCGGAGTGCCCTAGCCCGTATATGGCTGCGGTATCGATCCAGTTGACACCGGAATCGAGCGCCGTGTGAATCGCGGCGATCGACTGATCGTCGTCCTGGCGTCCCCAGGAAAACGCCCAATCGCCTCCTCCCATGGCCCATGCGCCAATGCCGATGGGCGTGATCTCGAGGTCGGAGTTGCCTAGTTGTCGAGTATGCATGGCTTTCTTGGGCGACGATGAATGAAGATTTTCGCGGGACGACGTGCCCCCCGCTCATTCTACAGCACGCAAATTAAGCTCGTCGCCCTGTCGCTTGGTTGGCTACAGTTGCTGGGTAACGACTCGACCTTCATAAACTTTGAGATATCCTCTAGGAGATGAATCGGCTAAGGCTCTGGGATCATGGAAAACAAGGGGCGAAAACGGGTAGAAAAGCGGGGCAATCACCGGAATTGTCAAGACTGCCAAAATAATTGTCAGGATTGTGCGCTGCCGCGATTGAAGGATCTGGATAAGATTGGTGAATGAAAAGCTCTAGTTCGGCCTCGGCTTCAGCAGGCACCCAACCCAGCCTGCGGGGAGGAATGGCCACGCGTATGGTGCGGGTGATTGTCAAACACTGGGCTCAGGGCGATCCGCTGGCGGTAGTGCGGCGTGCGCGACGTGTCTTCGGGCTACCCAACTTTCTAAGTCTTCTGCAATCACGCGGCGTCGCCATCGAGCAGGTGGATGTGGGAGAACTCGACAACCAGGTAGAGAGCCGAATGGGCAGAGCCACACATGCCAGACCAAGCGAACGCAAGATCGAAAGCTTCGAGGCCGCCGAGTACAAGAGTACCGGCGGGCTGGTACGTGGAGAATGGATTCGTCCGCAGCACCTTTCCGATTCCGCTAAGGTCATCTTGTACTTTCACGGCGGCGGATACGTTAGCTGCAGTCCGCAGACGCATCGTCCCATCACTACTTCGCTGGCACGTTTAGCGCGGTGCCGCGTCTTTTCTCTCGACTACCGTCTGGCGCCGGAGCATCCCTTTCCCGCCGCGGTGAATGATGCTACAGCGGCTTTTCGCTGGCTGGTAGCCAATGACATACCGGCGAACAAGATTACCCTGGCGGGCGATTCCGCCGGAGGCGGACTCGTGCTGGCCGTGATGCTACGGCTTCGCAGTCTCGGCCACGCGTTGCCGGCTTGTGGCGTTTGCCTCTCCCCGTGGGTGGATCTCACAGGAGCCGACAAATATCAGAACAGCGGCTCGTGTTCCATGTTCCAGCCGGCTGATGTTACGACCTTTGCCAAGGTGTATCTCAACGGAGCGCCGGCTGCGACCGCGGATGCTTCACCCCTGTTCGCCGACCTAACGGGCTTGCCTCCGTTGCTCATTCAGGCCAGCAGCAGCGAACTCCTGCTGGACGACGCTCTTCGTCTTTACCAGAAAGCGATGTGTTCAGGCGTCGCCAGCACTCTGAGTGTTTATCCCGGCCTGCCACACGTGTGGCAGATCTTCACGCCACTTATCCCCGAAGCCAAGACCGCGTTTGCGGAAATCGTGAGTTTTGTCAATAAAGCGTGCGAGCCATGCCCGCCTCTGCGGTGAGTACACTGCTCCGGTGGGTTCGGAACGACCACGTGGCCGCGATGATCGGAGAGTACAATTACAACAGCCGCTGAGGCACGGCTGCGAGACAGGAGCTGTAATATGTCCCAGACCCTCACCCCGCGCCAGCCGACGCAGAATCGTCCCGTGACCGGCCCTCTCAGCCCAGAAGAACTTAAGAAGATTAACGGCTACTGGCGCGCCGCTAACTATCTTTCCGTCGGACAAATCTACCTGCATGACAATCCTCTTCTGCGCGAGCCACTAAAGGTCGAACACACAAAGCCGCGCTTGCTCGGTCACTGGGGAACCACGCCGGGACTGAACTTCGTCTACGCACACATGAATCGCGTGATCAAGAAGAATGACCTGAACTCGATCTTCATTGCCGGTCCCGGACACGGCGGGCCGGGCCTGGTCGCCAACACGTATCTCGAAGGCTCGTACACGGAGCTTTATCCGAAGATGACCGAAGACGAGGCTGGCATGAAACTGCTGTTTACGCAGTTTTCCTGGCCAGGCGGAATTCCCAGCCACGCTTCGCCGGACACGCCAGGATCGATCCATGAAGGCGGCGAGCTGGGTTACTCGCTACTGCATGCCTACGGCGCGGTCCTCGATAATCCCGATCTCCTGGTTTGCTGCGTCGTGGGCGACGGCGAAGCCGAGACCGGTCCTTGCGCGGGCAGTTGGCACTCCAATAAATTCCTCAATCCGGAGCGCGATGGAGCGGTGCTCCCGGTACTTCATCTCAACGGATACAAGATCGCCGGTCCAACGGTGCTGGCGCGCATCCCAGAAAAAGAGCTAACTGATCTTTTTGAGGGCTACGGACACAAGGTCTATTACGTCGAGGGCGACGATCCCGAGCTCATGCACCAACTCATGGCCGCCACGATGGACGCGGTGGTCAAGGAGATCAAGACCATCCAGCAGGAAGCTCGTGCTAATCACTTCTCCAAACGCCCGCATTGGCCGATGATCGTGCTGCGCAGCCCCAAGGGATGGACTGGACCAAAAGTCGTCGACGGTCTCGAGGTGGAAGGAACGTTCCGCGCGCATCAGGTTCCGGTCGCCGATCTGGCCTCCAAGCCGGAACATCTGAAGATTCTCGAGCGCTGGATGCAGAGCTACCGTCCCGCTGAACTCTTTGATGTAACTGGCAAGCTCGTGCCTCAACTCGCCGAACTTCGACCCAAGGGCGATGGTCGTATGGGATTGAATCCGAATGCGAACGGCGGTCTGTTGCTCAAGGACCTCGATCTGCCTGACTTCCGCCAATATGGCGTCGAGGTGCACGGGCCTGGGCAGAGGGTGGAAGAGTCTACACGGGTACTGGGGCGCTTTCTGCGCGACGTGATCAAGCGGAACGAGAACAACGGCGACCTGCGGGGTAATTTCCGGCTGATGGGACCGGATGAAACCGATTCCAATCGCCTCTCGGCGGTATTCGAGGCGACAGATCGCACTTCCACAGCCGAGATTCTGCCCAACGACGTTCATGTCTCGCCGACTGGCCGCGTGATGGAAGTGTTAAGCGAACACATGTGCCAGGGTTGGCTCGAAGGCTATCTGCTCACCGGGCGCCATGGGCTTTTTTCGTCGTACGAAGCCTTCATCCACATTGTCACGTCGATGTTCAACCAACACGCCAAGTGGCTGGAATCGACGCGACATATTCCCTGGCGCAAACCGATCGCCTCGCTCAACTATCTGCTGACATCGCATGTATGGCGGCAGGACCACAACGGCTTCAGTCATCAGGACCCGGGATTCTTGGACCATGTAGTGAACAAGAAGCCCGAAGTCGTCCGAGCTTATCTCCCGCCCGACGCGAACTGCCTGCTCTCGGTTGCCAACCATTGCCTGCGCAGCCGGAATTACGTGAACGTGATCGTCGCCGGGAAGCAGCCTGAGTTGCAGTGGTTGGACATGGACGCGGCGGTCAAGCATTGCGCGGCGGGGATCGGCATCTGGCCCTGGGCCGGCAACGATGAAGGCGGTGAACCCGACGCGGTCCTAGCCGCCGCCGGCGACGCACCTACGCTCGAGATCATGGCCGCGGCCTGGTTGTTGCGCAAACATCTGCCGGATCTCAAGATCAGGGTGGTCAACGTGGTCGATCTGATGACCTTGCAGCCTGCGCACGAGCACCCTCACGGGCTGCACGACGACGATTTCGACGCCATCTTCACAACCAGCAAGCCCGTGATCTTCGCTTATCACGGATACCCGTGGCTGATCCATCGCCTGGCTTACCGCCGGAGGAACCACCAGAACTTTCACGTCCGCGGCTATAAAGAAGAGGGAACCACTACCACGCCCTTTGACATGGTGGTGCGCAACAACATGGACCGCTTCCAACTTGCCATGGACACCATGCAGCGCGTTCCGCGGTTCAAGGTCGAGGCGGATCCCGTCATCCAATTGCTGGAGGATAAGCTGGCCGAGCACAAGCGGTACATCGTGATCCATGGCGAAGACATGCCGGAAGTCGCGAACTGGCGCTGGCGGCAGGATTGATTGGCAGGGTTGATTGACAAACACACACATCCTCTGCCTTAACGGAGGCACATCCTCGCTGAAATTCTCCGTCTACAGGTTGAATGCAGCGGCGAGGGATGAAGCCCGCCTGCTTTTTGGCGCGGCCGAAGCGATCGGTGAGTCGACCGGCCGGTTTTGGCTTCAGGACCGCACAGATCGCCGGCTGCGCGACGTTGCCAAACCCTTCTCGAACCATGCAGAGGCTGTAACCGCAATGTTTGCCGGCCTTGAAGAATACAGCCCCGCAGATTTCGACGCGGCTGGCCACCGCATTGTTCACGGAGGGCCCGTCTTCTCCGATCCAGTGATCGTCGACGCCGTGGTTCGCCAGCGGCTGGAGCAGTTGGTTCCCTATGCACCGCTGCATCTGCCCACACAGATCGCCATGATCGATGAGCTGACGAAACGGCGCCCGAATTTGCCCCAGGTCGCCTGCTTTGACACGGCGTTCCATCGGCTTATGCCCGAGGTGGCCAAGCGCTTTGCATTGCCGCGTAAGCTTTACGACGAAGGCGTCCGACGTTATGGATTCCATGGGTTGTCCTACGAGTTTATCGTCAGCGAATTCGGGCGTGACCTGGGCCGTCGAGCCGTCGTCGCTCATCTGGGCAACGGCGCCAGCATGGTGGCGCTGCGAGATGCTTCGCCGATCGATACCAGTATGGGTCTCACTCCCACCGGCGGTTTTATGATGAGCACCCGCAGCGGCGATCTCGATCCTGGAGTCCTGATCCATCTGCAGCGGCGGGGATGGACGGCCGAGCAATTGGAAACCGTGCTGAATCGGCAGTCGGGGTTGGCCGGCGTTTCGGCAACCAGCAGCGACATGAAGACGCTTCTGGAGTTGCGCGCAACCGATCCCGCTGCCGCCCAAGCTGTGCAGATGTTCTGCTATCAGGTACGAAAGTGGATAGGCGCGTTCGCGGCGGCCCTAGGCGGCTTGGACACGCTGGTCTTCACCGGGGGAATCGGCGAACGGTCGGCGGATGTGCGGGCGGAAATTTGCGACGGCCTGGAGTTTTTCGGTGTGGCCGTGGACCAGGCCCAGAATGCTCGTCACGCGGATGTTGTCAGCGTTGCCGGCGGAGCCTGCCTGGTGAGAGTGATCCAGACCGATGAAGACCTGATGATCGCCCGGCATACCCTGAACTCGATCCGGGCTGCAGAATTCAGGAGTCCTCGCGGCATAACCTGACGGGACGATGTAAGCGGTCTGTAAAATCCATGGGTTGATAGATTGGATGGGGAGCGCTCGATGGATCTATTCCCACCAGACGCTTTCGGTTCCCGCTAAGCAAAGATTTTTTGAGGTTAAAGCGTTTTTTCCTGTGATAGCATCGTACGCCATACGATGGGTTGTTCCCGGTGCAACTGCCAGTGCCCGGCAGTTGAACTATGGAATAGACAAGAAACGGAATCTGAGACCCACAATATAGGGAGATGTCGGCCATCATGCGGATCCTGATTGCTGAGGATGACGCGCCTCTGGCGTTGTTTCTGGCGAAAAACTTTGCTGCGGAAGATCAAGTGACCGATATAGCCGGGAACGGCGAAGAAGCGCTGCTGCGCCTGAGCGAAGGAGGCTACGATCTGCTGGTGTTGGACCTTAACCTCCCGGTGATGGCCGGATACCAGGTATTAAAGAAGATACGCAGCCACGACGTCGAGCTGCCCATCCTGATTCTGACCGCCACCGATCATGTTGCCGAACGCGTGGCTTGTTTGGATGCGGGCGCCGACGATTACCTGATCAAACCTTTCTCGTTCTCCGAACTTTCCGCCCGGGTTCGCGCATTGCAACGCAGAAAGGGATCGCCGACCCACGCGGTATTGCGAATCGAAGATCTCCAGATGGATTGCCTGCGCCGCACCGTGCATCGTGCGGGAAGAGCCATCGAGCTGACTCCGAAAGAATTCAGTCTTCTCGAGTACTTCATGCGCAATGCCGGCCGCTGCATCACCCGCAACATGATCATCGAGTTCGTCTGGAAACTCTCGCCCGACACTATGACCAACGTGGTCGACGTCTATGTGAATTACCTTCGCAAGAAGATCGATGAGGGCGCCAAAATCCGGTTGATCCACACCGTCCGCGGCGTTGGTTACGAATTTGGGGCGTCGCGCATGCTGCACAGCTCTGCCAGAGGCGCTTGAAATCGGGCCAAGCTCGCCGCTCGTGAAGCCCGGCGTTCGTCTTACCCGCCAATTATGCCGCTTCCCGGGACAGCGGCGAATGCTTATAGCAACCATAAAATTTTTCGATTTCCAAGAAGCTTCCTCTGCCCGATAGATTGTGTTGAAGGTCGGGGAAGGTCGGTCCGCGGGTAACGGGTCAACTCTATGACAAAATCTTCGGTCCTTCGATTCGTGATTGGTTCGGTCGCTCTAGTCTTCTTCATTTTGCCGATCTGCTTGC
>DATDGP010000236.1:0-6641 GCA_036522035.1 Terriglobales bacterium | reverse complement strand
TTTCGCGTAGCATGTCGATTCCGCACGGTTTCGAAGAATGGCAGTTCCCATTCGATTTTGATAGGGTATTTTGGTTCCTGTATCTGGAGAACAAAGTGGTGGAGATCAAACGAGGTTGAGCTGTACCCCTTGTACCCCACTGCTGTAATGTGTTTGACCTCACGCCTAGATGCCGTACTCCCACCACAACAACCCAGAGACCTGGACGGCGGCGCTCGACGAAACGACGAACCCAGAACCAGTGCCGACAACGTAGAGCGGAATCTTTTCGAGCGCTCGCGCCGCCAACAACACGCCCGGCGCGATCGCGGCCGGTCCTGAGAAGAGATCGCCGTTCGTGTCCTGAAACGTGACGTTCGTCGCCGCCGCAACCGTCAGGAAAATGGAATAGATGCGAATGGTTTTGCCCGTCTGCGCAGGAATGATCGTGACCGCTACTGCCCGACATGACTCGCAGTACGAGCCTGTTCGCGCAAGACGTTCTTCTGGATTTTGCCGGTTGCGGTCTTGGGTAGCGGTCCGAACACCACATATTTGGGACATTTGAAATGGGCTAGGCGGCCACGGCAAAAGTCGATCAGCTCCCGGGCGGTTGCCTCCTTACCCTCGCGCAGAACCACATGTGCCTGGGGCGTTTCACCCCACTTGGGATCGGAAACCCCGATAACTGCCGCTTCTAAGACCGCGGGATGCTCGCAAAGCACCTTCTCGACTTCAACGGACGAAATGTTCTCGCCTCCAGAAATAATGATGTCTTTACTGCGGTCGCGCAATTCGATGTAGCGGTCGGGATGCATCACGGCCAGATCCCCGGAGTGGAACCATCCGCCGGCGAATGCCGCCTGGGTCGCTTTCTCATCCTGAAAGTATCCCAGCATGACGTTGTTCCCGCGCATGACAACTTCGCCGATAACATTGCCATCGGCGGGAACATCCTGCATGTTCTGGTCCACGACGCGGACCTCGGTCCCGGCGATCACATAGGGTACGCCCTGGCGTGCCCGCAAGGTCGCGCGCTCGGATAACGGCAGGCTATTCCATTCGCTGTGCCACGCACATATTGTGTGCGGCCCATACGTCTCGGTCAAACCGTAAACGTGGGCCACTTGCGCGCCCATCTCTTCGGCGGCGCGAATGACAGCCGGAGTAGGAGGCGCTCCTGCGGTAACGATTTTCAATCCGTGCTCGAACTTGATTCCCTGCTTCCGACAGTATTCCGTCAGCGAGAGTAAAACCACCGGCGCTCCGCAAAGATGGGTGACTCCTTCGCTGAAGATCAGATCAACAGCTTTTTGGGGATCAACCTCTGCCAGGCAGATGTGCCGTCCGCCAGCTGCGGTAACCGCCCAGGTAAAGCACCAACCGTTGCAGTGAAACATGGGTAAGGTCCACAGGTATACAGAATCATGAACGAGCGAGTGTTCCACGATCTGACCGAGCGCGTTCAGGTAGCCGCCACGATGGGTATACATCACGCCCTTCGGCATGCCGGTGGTTCCGCTGGTGTAGTTGATGGAATAGATCCCGTTCTCTTCCGGCTCGACCCGCACCAACCCCGCCGTTCCACCCGCCAAGAACTCCTCATAGTTGCTTTCAATGCGCTCCAGCGACTTGAACTGCGCCTGCAACGATCGCACCGGATCCAGCAAATGCTTCTCGCCGAGCACAAGCTTCGCGCCGCTATGGTTGATGATGGAGGCAATCTCGGCGGGCTGGAGCCGGATATTGAGCATCACCAAAACGGCGCCGGCCATGGCCACGCCAAAATGGCATTCCAGCGCCGCCAGGGAATTGCGCGAGAGCACAGCCACGCGGTCTCCTGGGCGAATGCCTGACCCTTCGAGCGCCGAAGCCAGCTGTTGAATGCGCGAGTCGAGTTCGCGGTAGGTCAAGCGGCGCTCGCCATCGACCACAGCTACAGACTCGGGGTAGGCCAGCGCGCTGCGAGCGATAAAGTCGAGAGGAGTTAGGACCGAAATCATGGACGGTGCATGCCTCCGCTCACAACCATCGAACTCTAGTGCTTCGGTTCCGGTTGCGGTGTTGTCGCCAGATCGGGCGGCGTGTAGTAGACCTTGCTTCCACCGGCCTTCTGGACCTCCTCTAGGAAAGTCGTGCCGTAGTCGCCCTCCGACGACAACTTGTACGCCTGACGCTTGTAGTTCCAGCTCTTGGGATTCAGCCGCTGGGCCTCTTTGAAGTGCGGAATCGCTTCGGCCAAATGGCCGGTCTTATATAGGTATTCCCCCAGACCGAACTCCGCGGCAGCTTGTGCGTCGCCAGGACCAGCAGCGGTCATTCTTTCGCGCAAGACGGCGTCGTCCATCACGTAAGCGCTCTGATCGCCCCTGTCCGCCCAGTCTTTAAGCGCGTGGAGATACGGAGCTGAATCCAGCCCGGTAAAAACCTTGAATCGATCGTCCACAAAAGCCACTTCGTTGGGGCGAACGATCTTGCCTTGCTCGTTGATCCATACGCCAGTGGGTACATTGACCATGTTGTAGAGCTTCGACACCAGATGTTCCTGGTCAATGAGTACGGTGTAGGTAGGACTCGCCGCTGTAATCGCCGGGCCGGCGTCCTTCACGCCGCCAGTATCTTCGGCCACGGAAACGATCTCAACGTTCTTGTCTTTTAGCTGCTGATAGATCGCCTGCCAACCTGGCAGGTCCAAGTGGCAGCCTCACCACGAGGCCCAGGTAATCAGAAAAACCTTCTTGCCGCGAAAATCGGAGAGCGAATGCATCTTTCCGACCGCATCCGGCAGGGTAAAATCCGGAGCGCGCAAAGACTCCAGGCGTTGGTGTTGGTCGGAGCGAACCCCAAAGTACCAGGTCGAGAACGATGTATCGACGGCCACGGGCTGGCGAACTAGGGCCGCGAAGGCCGTAAGGTTGAACCAAGATCGACCCGCTTCCTGACGCAAGAACTCTCCTGCTCGCGCCTTGGGCAAGGGGAAGCACAGCTCGTCACGGCAGACGCCCTGAGGCTTGACCTCAAAGCGCGTGGCGCGAGTCAGATCAGCTGTGGTAATCCACAATTGAGCAGCTTCCAACTGCGCGGGATTGATGTCGGTCGGCACGCCGTCATAGACCACCGTCATGCGAAGGTCTTTACCCATGGCCGACGGAGCGGTCACAAGAATCAACAGCAAGAAACCACATACAACATTTGCTTTCATTGGGTGCTCTCTAGTTGCGGGAGTGATTATACAGGCGGGCCTCCCGTGCCCCACAAGACCGCCCGGTCCGCCTCGGTAGACGATAGCGCTTCCTGGCCTTCGCTGACTAGCGCAACAATTCTTAACACTCTTGACAAAACAACACACGACCAAGAGCTTTGTTTTATTAGACTTGCAAACGGCGGACGGGGTGGTGTCTAGCTCCAGACTAGTACAGGGACCCTGGTAACCTGATGGGAAAGAGGCCTCCTTGGGTAAAGTATCGGGGCCCCGAAGCCGGCGAATGTAAAGAGTAATGATGAGCCGACTGAAGAAGCAACTGGCCCTTTTAGCCGTGCTGACAGTAGGTGCAGCCGGCCACGCTCAGCGCATCCCCAACATGGGCGAGGTTACTCCCGCAGTGGTTCTGGCGCCTCCAGCATTGATGAAGGCGGTGATCGGGCCCTGCATCAAACGCGATGAGCCGTTCGATGTGGACACCTACAACGGTCCCTTCAATCAACTCATTGGCCGGTTCACGCAGAAAGTAGATCGCGTGACGGTGCGTGTGCCGAGCCGCCGGACGAGCTTGAAACCGTGTTCCCTGAGCACAGGTGAAAAGTTTCGCCTGTTCGTCAATGACAGCATCGACCCGATCAACTTCTTTGGCATAGCCTGGAACGCGGGCGAGAGCCAGCTCGAGAATGACGACCGCGCCTATGGCCAGGGCGCTGCCGGCTACAGCAAGCGTTTCGCGGCCGGAGTTGCCGACAATGCCACCGGCGACTTCTTCGGTATGTTCCTATATCCGACGCTTTTTCATCAGGACCCCCGGTACTATCGAGTGGGGCGAGGGACCGCGGAATCGCGAATCGGTCACGCGCTCGAGCACTCTTTCGTCGCCACCAGTGACTCGGGCAGGCACGTATTCAACTTTTCGGAATGGTTCAGCACAATCAGCACCAAGCTGGTCAGCAACCTCTATCATCCGGGAAGTCCCCGGGGCTTCGGCCCCACGGCCAGCCGAGTTGGCGTGAGTGTGGGCAATGACATGGGCTGGGACGTGCTGCGCGAGTTCTGGCCAGAAATTGCGCACAAGTTTAGGCTGCCGTTCCGCACCCACGAGAACATCGATCCATCAGCATCGCCTGTCGCTGAACCCAACGTGACAGCCGGTGGCAATCTGGCCACTGAAGTCCCCGACTGAGACAAAACTTTGTCGTTCGAAAACTAAAGGAGAGTCTACGGCGCAATTGACGAGGGTCGTCGCGTCACCACAACTGCTTGCCCCACTCCAAGTTCTCACGTAGATGCTTTTTGAGAATCTTGCCGCCAGGATTGCGCGGCAAGTTCTCCGCGCGCAGAACCAGAAACTGGGGAACTTTGAAGTCTGCCAGGTGCTCCTTGGCAAACTTGAGGAGCTCGGCCGTGTCGGCGCTTGCACCCGGCTTCAAGACCACAGCCGCGCCGACTTTCTCGCCCATCATCTTGTCGGGCACGCCAACCACAGCCACCTCAAACACCGCAGGATGCGCTGCCAAAGCGTTTTCTACTTCAACGCAGTACACGTTCTCCCCGCCGCGGTTCACCATGTCTTTCTTACGGTCGACAATTTGCACAAAGCCCTGATCGTCAAGTCGAGCCATATCGCCGGTACGCAGCCAGCCGCCGGCGAAAGTCTCGGCCGTAGCCTCGGGCTTGTTCCAATACCCTTTGACCACGTTGGGGCCACGCATCAGCAGTTCGCCCACGTCGCTGCCAGGTGCGATACCATCCAGCTTCAAATCAACCACCGGCGCCGCAAAGCCAACTGTCTCTGGTCGCGAGCGAGCATACTCGTGCGGAAGGAAGGTAGCTACCGATGAACATTCGGTCAAACCAAAACCATTACCCACGCGAGCGTTGGGAAAAGCCTCAATGATCCGCCCCACGAGTTCGGGCGCAATAGGTGCTCCGCCGTAGCTCACGCGGATGATGTCTTTGGTATCGATCTCGCCGAAATTGGGCTGGTTGATGGCCAGCCAATAAACAGCCGGCACCGAAGTGAGAGTGTTAACCCGCTCAGCTTCGATCAGTTTCAAGAAGCTCTGCACGTTGAACACCGGCATAATCACCGTGGTGCCACCGGCTTCGCAAGCCACCAGAAACTGGCTGTTGCACCCGGTAACGTGGAAGAGGGGCACCGATACCAGCGTCCGTGTGCTGCCGTCAAACGGCAGCAGGCTGACGCGCCGGCAGGTCTCGATGTTGGAAAGAAATCCTTCGTGCGTAGTCATCGCGCCCTTAGGAAACCCGGTGGTGCCGCTGGTGTAAAAAATCGCGGCGACATCGGTGTACTTCAGGTCGTCCACCACCAGGCTGTTGCCCTTGGGCAAAGGCTGTCCGGGCAGAAACGAGAATCTGCTGCCCGAATCGTTGACTACGTACTCGACTTCTGATTCCGTAAAGCGCGTGTTGACGGGGACCGCGACGGAGCCCGCCATCTGGGTCGCCCAAAAGGCGATGCACCAATCGGCGCTGTTGCCCAGACGAATCGCTACGCGATCCTCGCGCTCGATGCCCATGGCTCGCAAACCCCCGGCAGTCCGCGCCGCACTCTCCCACAGGTCGCTGAAGGAAAGGCGCGCGCCGCCGACTTCGACCACGGCCTCGGCGTTTGGAAACTTGTCGACAGAATTCCGCAGCATATCCACCAGTGATCGGGGACGGTTGATGTAACGCGCGATGCCATCCGCGCCGCGCTCAATTCCGGATTCGTCAAAAGCATGAATTGCGGCGTTCAATAGGCCCCCTGTCGTTCAAAGATTCTGCGCGGATTATCGACCAGCATCGTGCGCAACTGCTCGTCACTCACACCTTTCTTCTTCAACGCCGGAATCACATCGTTGTGGATATGCAGGTAATGCCATCGCGGTAGAATCTGAGGAAGGGGCCGCTCCGGCAGCCAGTGGTTGTAGCAAGCAGCGTCGTGCGAGAGAACCATCTTGTCCGCATGTCCACGACGGCACATCTCGGCCACAGTATTCACGCGATCCTCAAACGGAAGAATCGTATCGATGCCAAAACGATCCATGCCGATACACGACCCGTTACCGGTCAGTTCCTCCAGGTAGGCGATATCCGTGGTATCGCCCGAGTGGCCGATCACCACCCGAGCGAGGTCCACGCCCTCTTCGCGAAAGATTCTCTGTTGATCCAGCCCCACTCGCCGCCCGGCATGAGTGTGCGTAGAGATGGGCACACCTGTCTTGCGATGCGCCTGCGCCGTGGCGCGAAGAATCCTTTCTACATCTTTTGTGACCCCCGGCTCGTCGGTGGCGCACTTGAGGATGCCGGCTTTGATCCCCGTATCGGCAATGCCCTCGGTGATGTCACGAACGAACATGTCCACGATCAACTCGGGACCGCCGAGAACGGTGCCGGGGCCTCGAAAATGGAAGTACAGCGGAGCATCGTGGTACGTGTAGATTCCGGTTGCAAC
>DATDGP010000235.1:0-14609 GCA_036522035.1 Terriglobales bacterium | reverse complement strand
CGCACAGGCAAAGACCGGGCCAGCATCGCCAACTTCATCCGCCTCATCAAGCTGCCGCTGCCGGTTCAGGAGGCGTTGGAAAGAGGCGAACTCAGTTTTGGCCACGGCAAAGTGCTAGCCGGACTGAGCGGCTTTCCTGAGCATCTCGAGAGAGCCGCGCGCGAAGCCATCGAACAGCGGCTATCCGTACGCCAGACCGAAGAGCTAGTAGGACGGCTACTCAACCCGGAATCTGCCGCCCGCAAGCCGGAAAAGTCGGCCAAGGCGCTCGACCCCAACGTACGCGACGCGCAGCGCACCCTGGAACAGTCTTTGGGCGTGAAAGTCGAGATACGCGACCGCGAAGGCAAGGGTAAGATCATCCTGAAGTACGCATCGCTAGAGGATTTCGACCGCATCGTGGAAGCCCTTGGCGGGTAAGCGACCCTGCAGTAACCGACTCCATAGTAACCTAAGGCAGATACGATATCGTTAGGAGCCTTTATGGGTTTCTGCGGTTGACGAGACGCGCTCTCCGCTGTCAATATAGGTAGAATGTCTACAGTAGATGGTCCACGGCAACAGCTGGAATTTCTGCAAGGCACTCTGGAAGTGCTCATTCTGCGCAGCCTGCAGCTGGGACCCAACCACGCCTATGGGATTTCCCAGTTTCTGGAACAGCAATCTGACCAAGAATTCCTGGTCGAAAACGGCTCCCTTTATCCGGCCTTGCAGAGATTGCTGCAACGCGCCTGGATTGCCGGCCAATGGAAGACTTCGCCGAGGGGCCGGCGTGCTAAGTACTACCGACTGACGCCCCTGGGACGCAAACAGCTGGTCGCGGCTGCGTCAAAGTGGCGGCGATTCGTGGAAGCTATGGCACGAATTCTGGCGCCGGAAGGTTGAAACCATGTGGACTTGGTTGGCCAGACTACGAGGTGTTCTCGCCCCCTCGCCTGACCTTGCCGAAGAGCTGCGCGAAGAGATGGAAGCCCACATCGATCTGGCTGTCGACGAGAATATCGGCGACGGCATGTCTCCCCATGTTGCGCGACTCGCGGCGCGGCGCCGCTTCGGCAACCCGACTCTAACCGCAGAGCGTGCCCGGCAGGCTTGGAGTTTCGCGGCTGTGGAGAATACCCTTCAGGACCTCCGTTTCGCGTGGCGGGGCCTTTTCCGATCTCCGGGATTTTCGCTGGTCGTGGTTCTGACTCTCGCGTTGGGAATCGGCGCGAACACAGCGGTTTTCAGCGTGGTCGATGCAGTCCTTCTCAAACCCTTGCCTTACCCCCGCGGGGAGCGACTGGTGCGGCTGGCTGAATCCAGCCAGAAGTCGGAAGGCTTCAGCGTTACCTGGCTCAACTACCAGAACTGGAGGAGAGACAACCACTCCTTTGACGAGATGGCGGCATACGAATGGCGGCACGCGACCCTGACCGGGCGCGGAGAGCCCTCACTACTTCGTGCGGGAGTGGTAACCAGCCAATTCTTTCCTTTGCTGGGCATGCGTCCGGTCCTGGGCCGTCTCTTTGTTGAGGCCGATGACCGGCCCGGCGCACCCAACACCGTGGTCCTGAGCACGCGCTTTTGGACCGACAAGCTGGGCCGCGATCCCAACGTCCTCAACGCCACGCTGACGCTTGACGGCAAGTCCTACCAGATCATTGGGGTGGCATCATCGACACTGGAGTTCTTGTTTGGGACGCCGCTTGATTTCTACTTTCCGCTGGCGCCTTTCCACAACGGGGAACTCAAACGGAGTGAGCACGGCTCGATCCGGGTATTGGGCCGGCTGAAGCCCGGAGTCAGTCTGACAGCGGCGAAGGCTGATGTGGATGCCATAATGCAACGCCTGGCCCTGGCCGATCCAGGCCCGGAAAATGAACATCGCGCTGAAGTCGCGTTTTTGATCGAGTTGCGCACGCGGAGCATTCGGGCCACGCTCCTCATTCTGATGGGCGCGGTCAGCCTGGTTCTCGCAATTGCCTGCGCCAATGTGGCCAGCCTGGTGCTGGTACGAAGCAGCGCCAGGACACGTGAATTTGCCATCCGGGCGGCGATTGGAGCGGGGAGGTCGCGCCTGGTCCGGCAACTGCTTGCGGAAAGTATTTTGCTATCCGTTCTGGGAGGCCTTGCCAGCCTGCTGCTCTTGCGCTGGTGCCTGCGTCTGTTGATTGCCATCGGGCCGCGAGACATTCCTCGCCTGTCTGAGACGGCCATCGATTCCCGCGTGCTGCTCTTCGTGGGCCTCATCGCTCTGCTGACGGGATTGCTCGTCGGCCTCGCGCCGGTTTTCTCCACCCGCAAACTGGATCTGGTTACCTCGCTCAACGAAAGTTCCCGCGGGACAACGCAAGCGAGAAGTGGACAATCATTCCGCAACGCGCTCTTGGTCGTCGAGATCGCTGTCACCATGATGCTGGTCTTCGCTTCCGGCCTGCTGATCCGCAGCCTGATGGTGGCCGAGAACTCGTCTCCGGGTTTTGCACCCGAACATCTCCTGGCCCTTGAACTGATTTTGCCCTCTTCCAGTTACCACAGCGACGGAGCCATCCAGCGCTTCTATGACGGTCTCTCCCAGGATCTCCGCGCCCTTCCCGGGGTTGATTCCGTAGGCATGGTAACTTGTCCACCGTTCTCCGGAGGGTGCGGCGATTGGTTCTACTCCGTGTCTGGGCATCCTGTCCCGGCGCAAGGAGATGTTCCTGTAGCATTCGTTACCCGAGCGGCTCCCGGTTACCTTCAGACGATGAGGATTCCCCTCAAGGAGGGGCGCGACTTTACCGACGCGGATCGGGCCACTTCGCCGGATGTTGCCATTGTCAATGAGGTCTTTGCGCGTGAATGGTGGCCGAAGCAGTCCGCTGTGGGACAGCGCATCAAATACGGCGGGCCGTACCTTGAGGGTCCGACTCTCGAGATTATCGGCGTCGCCGGCGACGTATCCCAGATCGGTCTGGACGTGCCGGCCGGGCCGGAGATGTACCTGCCTTTCGGGCAGCAACCGTCGTCAGCGATGGTGGTGATGATCCGCGCTTCCGGCGATCCTGAACGGCTCAATGCGATGGTTCGCCGCCGCGTGGTGCAGGCTGATCGCAATCTCCCCATTCAAAGTCTGCAAGCTTTCGAAAAGACCATCGCCGGCACGCTGGCGCGGAGGCGCTTCAGTACCCTGCTCCTGGCTCTATTCGCCGCACTGGCGGTCGCTCTGGCCGTGGTTGGCGTATACGGCCTTCTCGGATATTGGGTCAGCGTAAGAGAAAAGGACATAGCCATTCGCGTGGCCCTGGGCGCCCGCCCGTCGGCCATTCTGCGTTGGGTTGGCGCACAAGCCCTGCGGCTGACGGCTGCCGGCATCGCATGTGGGACCCTGGCTGCCTGGGCGGCCGCGCGATGGATGGAGGCGCTCGTGTTCGGCATCTCTGCACGGAACATAGCGACTTTCCTGATCGCCGCCGCGGGACTGGCCAGCCTGACATTAGTCGCCGCGGCGCTGCCCATCTGGCGAGCGATGCGGGTTGATCCCGTTCGGAACCTGCGCGATGCCTAGCAAAGCCATCGCTGCGTATTCAGCCTCACAGGACGTGTCCGCTCTTCTCCTTTTCCAACAAAACTACATTCCCGTAAGCGCCCCTTGACGTATCTAAACTGGACTGCGAGCCGGAGGTGTCGCAATCTGGGACCCAAGAGGCTGAGGGGATGTTGCCCTACTCGCTCCTTCCGCTCCTCATCATTCGGCGTACAATCGGCCTACTAACTGCTCACAAAGTCGAGGCGGCCAATGAAAGTGAAAACCACTGCTGGGCTGGCTTGGTGAAGGAAAAGCGAAACCTCTGCCGCAGATGTCCGCCGAAAAGCGCAGATCAGAATGCGGGTCTGTAAGGCAGCGGTTTGATCCGCGTTGATCTGGGTTCACTGCGGCTAAAGTTTTAGTGCCGCAGCCCACTCCAGTTTTCCGCGATCACGATGGAGTTGCCGGGGTTGGCGGGATCATACTTGATGGAAGTCATGAGCCCGGCGCGGCAGGAGTGCAGATCGACGCGGTGGCGCAGGGTGGTTACGTCCTGCGAAGCTTCGTAGCTGACGCCGGCCACGTCATAGTGGTAGACCAGCAATTGCATCTCGCTCGAATCGGCGCCCTCGATCTCGGTCACGTCGATCACGGTACCGTCGGTGATGCGGCCGATCTCGCTGATGCGCATGCGGCGCTCGCGCTCCCGTTGGTCGGGACTCTTGCGCCGGCGACGGGCCAGCATCCCGGCGACAGAAACCACGCCGGCGACAGCTAGAGCGGCAAAGACATAAAGACGAAGTGTTGAATCCATCGCAGCAATCGTACCGGCCGAGAAGATGTATCCGGCTCTTTCAGATGAGCTTACCCGAGCTTCGGTCGCTCGAAAATCCACAAGAAACCTTATCCTGTTTCCGAAAACGGGAGTTTCTTATCTCGACGGCTAAAGCCGGCGCAATTCTGCTTCTGACCGCAGGCCTAAAAGCCGACTCACCCGGTTCCCTCAACTCTGTCCAAAAGGACAAGAGCCTGCCGCCTCCTAGGCCGGACCCAGATTGGCTTTGGCCTTATCCCAATCCTTCAAGAACGTCTCCAGTCCGCGGTCGGTCAAGGGGTGCTTGAACATCATGTCCAGGATCTTGAAGGGCATGGTGGCCACATGCGCTCCGGCCAACGCTGCTTCGACTACATGCAGAGGATGGCGCAGCGACGCGGCCAGCACTTGCGTCGGGTAGTCGTAGTTCCTGTAGATTTGGATGATTTGGCGCACCAGGTCCATGCCGTTGTGGCTGATATCGTCGAGCCGTCCGACGAACGGGCTCACGTAAGTTGCGCCGGCTTTGGCTACCAACAACGCCTGGCTGGCGGAAAAGCAAAGTGTCACGTTGGTCTTGATGCCCTGCTGGCTGAGGCACCTGGCGGCTTTCAGTCCTTCGCGCGTGGTAGGCAGCTTCACCACTACGTGCTTGTGCCAACTGGCGTATTCCTGGGCTTCCTTGCACATGGCGCCCGCGTCGGTGGCGATGACTTCGGCACTAACCGGTCCGTTAGCGATGTCGCAGATCTCGATGATCGTCTGCTTGAACGGCTTGCCTTCTTTAGCGACCAGCGAGGGGTTGGTGGTGACGCCATCGAGAATCCCTAGCGAGGCGGCCTCCCGGATTTCGGCGATGTTGGCGGTATCGACGAAGAATTTCATGAATCAATCACCATCCACTACTGGATTTGTGAGGGTGCCGATGCCTTGAATGGAAACAGATACCTGATCACCGGCCACAAGAGAGCCTACGCCGGCTGGCGTGCCGGTCATTATCAGATCGCCGGGCAGCAGAGTCATGACTTGAGCGATGAAGCGGATTATAACATCCATGGGAAATATGAAATCGCTGGTGTTTCCCACCTGCTTCACGGCGTCGTTCACGCGCGTCTCGACCGAGACGCCGGCCCAGGGATCAACCTCGTCGGTTACCAACGGTCCCACGGGACAGAAGGTGTCAAAGCTCTTGCCGCGGGTCCATTGACCGTCTTTGCGCTGCAGGTCGCGCGCAGTAACGTCGTTGGAGCAGGTATAGCCGGCGATATAGGGGCGGACATCGGTGTTCTCCCCCAGCTTATGGCAGGGTTTTCCGATCACGGCAGCCAGCTCGCCTTCAAAATCTACGCGCGTGGAAAGCTTTGTAGGGCGAACAATCGCCGAGCCAGGAGCCAAGAGCGCGGTCGGCGGCTTGAGAAAGATGATCAGTTCGGGAGGAATGACGTTACCGAACTCTTTGGCGTGCTCGGCGTAATTGCGGCCCACGCAAATGATCTTGGAAGGCTGCACTGGCGCCAGTAGCCTCGTCGTCGAGAGTGGCTGAGGAGAGATCTTGCCTTCGGCGCGGAAGCCGGGCAGGGCCACGTCCGAGGTAACGTGGGTGATCTGCTCGGTACCGTTCAGGCTTTCGATCAGCCCGTATCTAGGGCCTTCGGGAGTAGAGAAGCGGCAGTATTTCATGCGGAAGTTTCCCTCGTCTTTAGCTGTTACGAGCGCGTGCTCGCGGACGCCGGTTAGGGCACGGTTTCCGACGCCTCCGCCGATTTCCCGCTTTCGTTGGCGCGCAGATCGACCGCCGAAACGGAGTAGAAGTATTTCATCCCTGGCCTCACTTTGGTGTCGCGGAACGAGGGAACTTTGATCAGCTCGGAATTCAATTTCGTTGGCGGCTCATTCTCCGCATGGCGATAGACATTGTATCCGGCGAGATCGGGCTCGGTGTTCGGCGTCCAGGAGAGATCGATGAACGGCTGCTCGGCGAGCCCGGAGTAAATCGCCTCCAGTCCCTCCGGTGTTGCTGGCGGGAACTTATCGTCAGCAAAGACGGAGATCACGGGGGAATCGGCGCCTTCCACTGCACCTTTCTTGCCTGCGCCCTGCCAGATTGTGACTGGAGTGATCCAGTATTCGTAATGTTTCTGCCATTCGATGGAAGTATCGACCAGCGCCAAAGCCTCATTGCCGGCGCCGACCTGCTTGATCATCGTCGGCGGCGCTGTCGCTCCCTGTTCGCGACGATTGACGCGATAAGCGTACTGCGCGGCCAAGTGAGTCAGATTCTCGGGCGGCCATGTCTGGTCCCACGAGATGCTGACACCCAGTGGCACAGCCACAGCACTCACATGCCCGGGCGCCGGCAAGGTGGGAACCAGCGGAACACTCGCCTGATTTGATGGCCCGGCCGTTTTGCCTAAGCTGCTTTCTGAGACCACGGTGTACACGACGAAATCGCCGCCGGCGGGAATTCCGCTCAGAGAGTCCGTAGAGGTCGGCGAGGGAGGTTCAGGCATTTTGAGGGCAGGCTCGAGCGCGAGCACGGCAACGACCTGCGGGCCTTGGAGCGGAGCACTTGCGCCCACTAGCCGGCGCGACAGCAGCATCTTGCCCAGTGCGCGGACCAGCGCGTTGTCGGTGGTTTCAGTGGGGCGGCTCCAGGCGAGATCAACTTGATCGCCTTTGCGTACCGCTTGCAGGTCGCCCACCGGCTTGGGGATTCCCAGCGATGGAGCCTGCGGAGCGCCGGGTGTTCCGCAGCCGGTGAGGGCGAGAAAGATCAGAAGAAGGGTAAGGGGGAAGACCCGCATGAAAGGAAAAGGTTAGCACAATGGTTAGATCACCGGAGCCGCGACTAAACGCGAAAAATCGGAATCACTTTCCTTCCGTGCCGATTCGTCCGTATTTCTTTGCAAATTCGATAAGCCTAGAGGATGTATCTCGACAGATCCTGGTCCTTTACGATGTCGGCCAGCATCTTGCGCACGTATTCGGCGTCCACGCCAACGTTTTTCTCGGTGATATCGGGCGCGTTGAAGCTGATTTCGTCGAGCACGCGCTCCATAATAGTGTGCAGGCGGCGCGCGCCGATGTTCTCCGTGGCCTCATTCACCTTGAAGGCGAAACCAGCGATCTCGTCGAGGGCCTCGCGCGTGAACTCGAGTTTTAAGCCTTCAGTTTCAAGCAATGCGGTGTACTGCTTTACCAGAGACGACTTGGGCTCGGTAAGAATGGCGATGAAGTCCGACATGGTCAGCGACTTCAGCTCGACGCGGATTGGGAAACGACCTTGAAGTTCGGGAATCAGGTCGCTCGGCTTGGAGACGTGGAACGCGCCGGCCGCGATGAACAGGATGTAGTCCGTACGTACCATGCCATAGCGCGTGTTCACCGTGGTGCCTTCGACGATCGGCAGAATGTCGCGCTGCACACCTTCGCGCGAAACGTCAGGACCGTGGCCGCTCTCGCGTCCCGCGATTTTGTCGATCTCGTCGAGAAAGATGATCCCCGATTGCTCCACACGTTCGACCGCCACGCGCGTGACCTGGTCCATATCGATCAGCTTCGATTCCTCTTCCTGGATCAGGTACTCGAAGGCCTCGCTGACCTTCATTTTGCGCTTCTTGGTGCGCTGCCCGAAGATGTTGGGCAGCATGTCCTTGATGTTGATGTCCATCTCCTCGACGCCCTGGTTGGAGATGATCTCGAAGGCAGGCATATTACGCTCCCGCACCTCCACTTCTACCTGGCGCTCGTCGAGCGCGCCTTCGCGCAATTGCTGGCGAAGTTTCTCCCGCGTGCGCGCCGAAGAGTCGCCGTTGTCGGCGGGCAGGGCGAAGCCGGTTTGGATCGGGCTCGCGGGCACCGGCTGGGGCAGCAACAGATCGAGTAGTTTCTCTTCTGCATGCTCTTCGGCTTTCTCGGCGACCTCTTCAAGACGCTCTTCGCGGATCATGTCGATGGCGATCTCCACCAGGTCGCGGATCATCGACTCAACGTCGCGGCCAACGTAGCCGACTTCGGTGAACTTCGATGCTTCAACTTTGAGGAACGGCGAACCCGCCAGCCGTGCCAGACGTCGCGCGATCTCCGTCTTGCCCACGCCGGTTGGCCCAATCATGATGATGTTTTTGGGCATGATCTCTTCCGCGAGATCGGCAGGTAGTTTCTGTCGCCGCATGCGGTTGCGCAGCGCGATGGCTACCGCGCGCTTGGCCTCGCCCTGGCCCACCACGTACTTGTCCAGCTCCGCGACGATCTCCTTGGGAGTCATCTCATCCAGGATCGCTTCGGTTTCGTGCCCTACTCCGGGCAGATAAATCGCCATTACTTCTCCTTCTGTTTCCCTGCGATCGAGCGACCCCGAACCGCCTGCGATTTCGCCGGGCGGTCCTTCAGCCGTATCACTAACTTCAGTCCTGACCACGTGTCATCGATCGCGCATACCTTCACATCAACCAAGCCGCGCCCTAGTGCTACGCCGCGCACGACGTCTTCGGTCAGGTCTGTGGGGAGACCTGAAGCGCGCTTGGGCCAGGCGATCCACAACATGCCGTTTGATTCCATGGTCCGAACCAACGCCGACAAATCACTCTCCAGAGAGGCCAGCTTGTGGGCAAAAAAGACCACAACGTCCGCCTTGCCCCTCAGCCGGTCGCTCTTGGTGACGCCTTCGGGGAGTTTTCCCAGGTCGCGCACGAAACTTGCGGGATGGTTGCGGAACACCACGCGGTGTCCGGCCTTGATCCCGATCTTCTGCGCTAGCGGCTTTCCTGAATACCCTGCCATCGCCTTAGTGGACCGGAGTGGGCGTTCCCAGCTTTTCCCCGACGCCGGAGAGCTCTTCGACGGTGAAGTTCTCGTTGGTGTAGATGCAGATCTGGCCGGCGATTTTCATGGCCTCCTCGGCGATCTTGCGTGCCGGAAGGTCGGTGTTTTCGAGCAAAGCCCGGGCCGCGGCCAGTGCATATGGGCCGCCGCTGCCAATGGCGGCCACGCCGCCGTCCGGCTCAATCACGTCACCCGCGCCGCTGATCAGAAACGTCAGATTGGCGTCGGAGACCAGCAACAGGGCTTCCAGATGACGAAGAACCTTGTCGGTCCGCCAATCCTTGGCGAGTTCGACCGCCGCCCGACCCAGATTGCCGTGATGCTGCTCCAGCTTGCCTTCAAAGCGGGCGAAAAGCGAGAAGGCGTCGGCCGTCGAGCCGGCAAAGCCGGCGAGAATCTTGTCGTTGTAGAGGCGGCGAATCTTTCTGGCGGTGTGTTTGATCACGCCCTCGCCCAGTGTGACTTGGCCGTCGGCGGCCATCACCACGTGATCGTGGCGACGGACGCAAACCACCGTAGTGGCTCGCACCTTGAGAACTTCCGGAGAAGCAACTTGGCGTCGTAAAGCCATGAAGGACAATTTCTTATTATACAGCGGCGAGCAACGGCGCAGTTCCGGCGCACGAATTCAGCCGTTTACCCGATTGGCAAGGAATCGCAATCGTTACAAAAGGACAGGAGAGGCAAGCGCATCAAGGCTGGTTCTTCTGGCTGGCTTAGTCGCCATAGTGTGCCGGTTCTCGTTGTAGAATTCGCTAACCTCTGGAGGAGGTATCCATGAAAGGAAAATCTGGAGTACTGGCGGCGATCCTCGCCGCGATGTTTCTGATGGGCAGCGCAGTGCCAGTGCGGGCATTGGATCGGGACGACAAGTGCGAGCGCCGCGTTCAAAAAGCCGAAGACAACCTGCAAAAAGCGATCCGCAGGCACGGCGAACACAGCCCGCAGGCCGAGCAACGGCGTCACCAGCTGGAAGAAGCGCGGGAACAGTGCCGCCACGATCACGACCACGACGATCACCACTAGACTAGAGTTGGCAAACTAATCGCTCTGCGAGAGCCAGACTGGATCCCCAGCCTGGCTTAGCTTTTGCGGGAAGATACCCGTCGGAGCAGTTGTACAATGCCGGCAAACGGCAACTCGGGAGGACCAATGTCGCACATGTTTCGCAGGACGGGAATGGCGGTTCTCGTCGGCGCGCTGTTGATGTCGATCAGCTCTGTGGCCGCGCGGGCCCAGACGCCGGAGCAGCACTATCGCTGCGAGCGCAGGATTCGCCGGGCGGAAGCCAACCTACAGCGGGCCATTGATCGGCACGGGACGAACAGCCGACAAGCTGAACGCCGCCGCCGCGAACTCGCAGAAGCGCGAGCGCAGTGCGAGGGAATCTAGGCCAATCACCCCTTGGCGTGGCCGGCGTCTCAATCGGGCGCCTATTCCATCCCAGCCGTACATGATCGGTCGGGTGGAGTCGGCCGCGGCCCATGGCTGTAGCTTTCCTCTTACGTTGAAGGCCAGAGTAGCGTGCGCACGGCCATCAGCATTTGAACAATCGCGCGCCGAATACGGGACCGCTCGAGATAAGAAATGTTTGTAGGTCACTATGGTCCGAGCTTCGCCGCGAATGCCGCGGAAAAGCGGCTGCCGCTCTGGCTGCTGTTTATCGCCGTGCAGTTTGTCGATGTGCTCTGGGTGATCTTCGTCCTTTGTGGCCTCGAGAAGGTAAGGATCGTTCCCGGGATTACCGCGTCCAGCCCGCTTGACCTCTACTACATGCCCTACACCCACAGCCTAGTTGGCGCCCTGGGCTGGAGCCTGTTCGTGTTCCTCGTCTCCCAGATGGTCCCGCGGCTGCGCGGTTCACGGACGGGATTGATTCTGGCCATCGCGGTCTTCTCTCACTGGGTACTCGATCTGATCGTCCATCGTCCGGACCTCGCACTCTATGACAATGTGTACAAGATGGGTTTCGGGCTGTGGAATTACCGCGTGCCATCTTTTGTTGTAGAGGTGGTGGTGGTGTTGGTCGGCGGGGTGATGTATCTGAAGACCGTACCGAAACGTGGCCGAGTCATTGTTTTCCTGATCGGGCTTGCCGTTCTGCAGTTTGTGGGGACATTCGCTTCTCCGCCACCATCGAGCGACCCGGCGGAAGCCTGGACAGCATTGTTCTTCTACCTTCTGCTGGCCTTGATCGCCGCCTGGGTGGACAGAGGACAGACAACTCTCGAGCAAGACTCGATGGCATTGTCATCGAAGGCTCCCGGGTAAAAGGGCGCATTTCAGCACTCGCGCAGCCGGACCTGAGGGGATCTGCCCGCTCCCCCTAGCGATCTCTCCCACCAAGCAGCAGCAGACCCAATCGCTCAAGGCCTGTTCGTAGGCCGCGGAAGACACCTCGTTGCCACGGACCCGCTTGACCGGATGACACCTGTAGAATGTTCTGGTAGTAAGCGATTCCTGTGGCATCTCACTTCAGCATCCAAGCCCAAGCCGGTCCGGCCCGTCTCGGCCGCCTGCACACCGCGCACGGTGGGGTCGAAACCCCGGCCTTCATACCCTGTGGTACCGCTGGCACGGTGAAAGCTGTCCCCCAGGACATCCTGGAGGATCTAGGCGCGCAGATCATTCTCGGCAATACCTATCATCTTTATCTGCGGCCGGGGCCAGAGCTCATCCGCAGCCTGGGCGGACTGCATAAGTTCATGAGTTGGGGCCGGACCATCCTCACCGACTCCGGCGGCTTCCAGGTATTCAGCCTAAGCGGATTGCGGAAAGTTACTGAAGAGGGCGTGCAATTTCGCTCTCACCTGGACGGCACAACCCACCTATTTACCCCCGAGCGTTCCACGGAGATTCAGATTGTCCTCGGCGCCGACGTCGTGATGGCTTTCGACGAGTGCACGGAGCATCCGGCGGAGCGCAGCCGGGTTCGCGACTCTATGGAGATGACCTTGCGCTGGGCGCGGCGGAGCAAAGACGCGTTCGACCGTCACAAGCACGAAGTGGTATGGGGCAACCATGGCGCCCAAGTGCAGTCACTGTTCGGAATCGTCCAAGGTGGGATGTATGCCGACTTGCGCCGTGAATCGGCGGAGCGCACCGTGGAGATGAACTTCGCGGGTTACGCGATCGGCGGGCTGAGCGTGGGGGAGCCGCGTGAACAGCGGGTGGAAATGATCTCGGCGGCGCTCGAGATACTGCCACGGGATCGGCCGCGCTATGTGATGGGCGTGGGCTATCCTGACGAAATCGTGCAGTACGCGAGCATGGGCGTGGACATGATGGATTGCGTGTTACCCACCCGGGCAGCGCGTCACGGCATGCTGTTTACTTCCGAGGGACGGATGAACATCAAGAACCAGCGCTACGCGCAGGACCAGTCGCCACTCGATCCCAAGTGCGGATGCCGGGTTTGCTCGCGTTACAGCCGCGCTTATTTGCGTCATTTGTTCGTCTCGGCCGAGCCCCTGGCCGGGGTCTTAAACACCATGCACAATCTTTGGTTCTACCTTGACACCATGCGTTCGGTACGTCATGCTATTGGTCTTGGGGACCTCTCAGGAACTCTTTCAGGTAAAGCGTCCTTGGCTTGAGCCCCGCATTCAGGCGCCAGAAAACCTCCGATTTACTCCGGCACGAATCAGGTGCCGGTAGGCCCCGGCGGTATTCATCAGCATAAACGACCTGGTCCCCCGGCGGAGGCGAGTGTGCGTTTTCGGCGCCAGTAACGACATCCATGATGGATACAGAACTAAGCTCATTTCTATATCAAACCGGCGGCAGCCCACTGGGCAGCTTGGGCATGATGCTGCCTTTGGTGCTGATTTTCGGCGTGTTTTACCTGCTCCTGATCCTTCCTCAGCAACGGCGCCAGAAACGCTGGCAGCACATGATCAACGAGCTCAAAACCGGCGACCGGGTCACCACCCAGGGCGGGATTCGCGGTAGCATTATTGCTTTGAAGGAAGATGCCGTCCACCTGCGCGTGGCTCCCGACAACCTGCGTATGGAAGTGGCCAAATCGGCCATCGTTTCCGTAATACGCGACGACGAACCTAAAAAGTCAGAGAAATGACGTTCTGAACATGCAGAAGAACCTACTCATCAAGACTTTCGTGATCATCGGGGTGCTGCTGGTCTTTCTCTTCGGCATCTTCGGCATTCCCTCAGGATTTGGCGGCGACGCGCTGAAGACCGCGGTGCTGAACCATATCCATCTTGGCCTGGACCTGAAGGGCGGAACCCACCTGATTCTTCAGGTGATGGTCAACGAAGCCGTGGCTGCCGATTCCGATCACGCCATTGAAACGATCAAAGAACAGCTCGCCAAGAGCAACATCTCCGGCGCCGATATCAGCAAACCTGATCCGGATAACCATCCGGAGCGAATTTTGGTTCAAGGCGTTCCGCTGGACGCCACGAGCACGCTGCGCAGCATCGTGAACGACAATCTTCCCGATTACGACATCACCGGTGGGCCCAACAACACCTGGAACGTCACCATGAAGCCGCCTCAGCTCACCGACTTGAAATCGCGCACGGTAGACAAGTCGATTGAAGCCATTCGCCGACGCGTCGACGCTCTTGGGGTGAGCGAACCGCTGATTCAGAAAAACGGCATGGGCAATGACCAGATCCTGGTCCAGCTTCCCGGTGTAGACGATCCCGGGCGGGTGAAACAAATCATTCAATCCACGGCCCGATTGGAGCTCCGGGAGGCACGCGGCGGACCCTATCCCAACGAACAAGCGGCGCTACAGGCGAACGGCGGAATCCTGCCCCCCAATATGGTTCTCCTGCATGGGCGCTCCGATCGAGGAGACCGTGGCGATGTGGTCTATCTGGTGTCGCGCGTTCCCGTAGTTGGCGGCACCGATATTCGCGATGCCCGTGCCGGGACCAAGAACGAGACTAACGAGCCAGTCGTGAATTTCTATCTGACCGCCTCGGCGGGCAAGAAGTTCGCGGACTTTACCGAGTTGCACCGCAAGGATGGCGCCGATCCGGCGAATCTGGCTATTGTGCTCGACAACCGGGTAATCTCTGCTCCGGGGATCGAGAGCCAAATCTCCGATAGCGGGGAAATTCACGGGGGATTTACCGAACAGAGCGCCAACGATCTGGCCAGGCTGTTGCAATCCGGTGCCCTTCCCGCCAGTTTGCGTTACTTAACGGAACGCACTGTGGGCCCCTCTCTGGGAACCGATTCCATCCGTTCCGGCGTGAAGGCGGCTATCGCCGGCATGCTGGCGGTGCTGATCTTCATGCTGATCTACTACCGGGGCGCGGGCATCAACGCCAACGTGGCGCTGATCTTCAACCTGATCATCCTACTGGGATTTCTGGGATGGATGAACACCTTTGGGATGGGTGCGGTGCTGACATTGCCCGGCATCGCCGGTGTCATTTTGACGGTCGGCATGGGCGTGGACTCCAATGTGCTGATTTTTGAGCGGATTCGCGAAGAGCTGCGCAACA
>DATDGP010000234.1:0-15941 GCA_036522035.1 Terriglobales bacterium | reverse complement strand
TCTCCGGGACGCCGAAGAGCTTCTCGTGCTTGCTGCTATTGGGATCGAGAGGCTGCCCGCGACGACGAGCGCCTCATCGCACGCGGCGCAGAAATGTGCGAGTTCAGCTCAGCAATGACGTGTTATTCTTGCGGCATCACTTAGCCTGAGCCAGGCGAGCGAGGTGGCCCCAAACACTCAACCGTGCGGTCCCAATGGCGAGAACGGACCCTTTACAGCAGCAGACGGAACGGTCATCCAGACCACGCGACAGACCTTCGGGCCGCTGATCCAAAGCAACTCGTGGTTTGCAACGCTGGGGAATTCCAACTACAACTCTTTTCAGGCCAGCGTGCGTCACGTAACCGGGCGGCTGGAGTTCCTGGCGGGCTACACTTATAGCAAGTCCTTGCATGACGAACAACTTTGCGATCAGCTACAACTACCAGCTCCCGTTTGACAAGTTGGGTGGCCCGAGGCGCCTGACAGAGGGCTTGCGATTAACTGGCGTCACGCGATTTTCCAACCGGCATCCCCGTCACCCTTCTGGAAAGCGACGACCGGTCTCTCTTGGGGACGAACGGGTCGGGACCCAGTGAGTTACCGATCGACACGCCCAATTTCTCCGGCGGGAAGTTGACTTTTCACGACCCGCGCACTGGGCAGCCGTATTTCGATACCATCATGTTTAGCCAGGAAACTCTGGGTGTGCTCGGAACGGCCAGCCGGCGCTTCTTCCACGGCCCAGGGATCAACAATTGGGACATCTCCTTCCAGAAGGACACCCGGTTGACGGAAGGCACCAGCCTGCAGTTTCGGGCGGAGTTCTTCAACGCTTTCAACCATGCTCAGTTTCTAATGCGGTCGAACGGCAGCTACTCCGACTATGCCGACCAAGCGAACTTCGGATACGTCCGGGCCGCCAACCCGGGCCGCATTATCCAGCTTGGCGCCAAGCTGGTTTTCTGATTTCTGACGCCAGGAGGCGGCGCGAAAAACACGCACCCATGCTTTGCCTCACGCTGCTGGGCTTGCTTCTCACCCTTTCACTGCCCGCGTCCGGCGGCCGAACTGTCACTCCGGACGGAGCGCGCTTCGCGGCGCAGCCTGTGGCGCCCGCGGACACTCCGCTGAACCTCGTCGAAACACCGGACGGGTTCCTCATCAGCACCAACTCGGGTTACGGCGGACATTACCTGCAGGCCTACGACGAGCGGCAGAATAAGGTGGCCGGCCGAATCGATCTTCCCAGCTTGTGGTACGGTCTCGCCTACGCGCCCGGCCGGAAATCGCTGCTGGCATCGACAGGAGCCCAATCTGTTCTGATGATCCCGTTTCACGAGGGCAAGTTCGGGAAGCCCCGTGAATTCGGTTTTGATGGTTGTGAATTGACGGCAGGTATCGCGGTTGAGGATGGGACCACTGCCGTTGTGGTATGTAATCGGAGCTATGAAGCCATCCGTTTTGATTTTCTGACGGGAGAAATCCTTCAGCGGGTCCGCGTTGGAGAATTTCCCTACGCAGTGAAGGTTCTTCCCGATCATCGCCTGGCAGTCGCCAATTGGGGCCAGACATCGGTTTCGATTCTCGACGGCCAGAGTTTCAAAGTGTTGCGCACGATTTCAGTAGGTAGCCATCCCACCAATGAACTTGTACTTCCAGGTCAACGACAGCTTCTTGTGGCGTGCTCGGACTCCGATCTGGTCTCTGTAATTGACCTCGACTCGCTGCGAGAGATTCGTCGTCTGAAGATTCAGATTCCGAACTCGAACGTCGGGGGCGGTCAGCCGAACGCCCTCGCGCTTAATCCAGCCACAGGAAAGCTATTCGTCGCCCTGGCCGCGCTGAACGCGGTGGCCGCGTTGGACCTTGGAACCGGCGACGAGCCCAGGTTGGATGGCCTGATTCCTGTCGGCACCTACCCGACCGCGCTTCTCTACTCGTCCCGGGCGCGCAAGCTATACATTGCCGATGGCCGGAACTTGGTAACAGGCCCCAGTTCTCCTCGTGAGGCGGATTCTGGTTCCAATGGCGGCATTGTTGAGCCGCGCCGGGGGCCCACGCCGTCTACTCCGCCTGCGCAGACACACAAGACCGATTCCGGCCAGCGGACGGATTAGATCGGCTATTTGCTCGGCGGAGGTATTGAAGCTCTAGCAGATGCGGATCTCAGGACCCTTGTGGCGCGCGGCCGGACACTGGCTCAGCAGGTGTATGGAGAGTCGCGGCAGGAAACCGCCTCGACACCTCCCGAGCCTATTCGCTATTTCTCGGCAAAGAGCAATCCTCATCCGCCAGTTCGCCACGTCATCTACGTGATTAAGGAGAACCGGACATACGACCAGGTGCTGGGTGACATGCCCGAAGCAAACGGTGCGCCTGACCTCGTCCTCTTTGGGCAATCGGTCACACCCAACCATCACGCGCTGGCTCGCCAGTTCGTTCTTTTTGACAACTTCTATGTGGATGGCGACGTGAGTGCCGACGGCCACGTGTGGTCCACCGCCGCCTCGAGCACGGACTACGTCAATAAGCTGTGGCCTTCGTTCTACGCTCATCGTCTCAAGTACGATTTCGTCGGGCCCGACTATGACGGGGACGAACAGCATGACCAGCCCTTCGCCATTCCGAAGTCGGGGGCCCTCTGGGATATCGCCCAGAAGGCCGGAGTGAGTTACCGGGACTACGGCGAGTGGTGCGTGGACGAAGACTCGCATCGCGGACTGACTCGGTGTTACGTCGGAGGTCTGAAGGATCACTATGATCCGCGGTACGTGGACGGAATTGGAGCCGTAACCGACGTGAAGCGCCTTGAAGAGTGGGAACGCGAATTCCGCGAGTTCGAAAAGAACGGGGACCTGCCGCAGCTCACCATCATGCACTTGCCCAATGACCACACCCGGGGAACTCAGCCCGGACACTTCACACCGCGGGCCATGGTTGCAGATAACGACGTGGCACTGGGCCGCCTGGTTGAAATCGTCTCCTACAGTCGCTTTTGGCCGGAAACCGAAATTTTGGTACTTGAAGATGACGCACAGGACGGACCCGATCACGTCGATGCCCACCGCGCGCCTCTCTTAATCGCCTCGCCTTACGTCAGGCACGGAGTGGTTGAGCACGCGCATTTCTCGACGACGTCGGTGCTGAAAACGATCGAGCAGATTCTCGGCCTGCCAAGCCTTACCTACTTTGACGATCGCGCACCAAGCCTGCTGGTAGATTTCCAACAACAGCCGGTGCTCGAAAGCTATACGGCCCTACCCCCACGGGTTCCACTGGGCGAGGTGAATTCTTCCAATGCACCGGGCGCGAAACAATCCGGAGGATGGGATTTCTCCCGTGCTGACCGCGCTCCGGAGCGTGCACTGAACCGCGTCATCTGGAAGTCAGTGAAAGGTGCAAACTCCGAGCCACCCCCGCCGATTCTAACCGCACGATGAGAAGAGGGCCGTATCAGTAATCGATTGGAGACGCTACTGCCACAAAAGCGCAGGCGTGCGCGCGGCTCGGAATGGAGCGTGGGTTCGGAATTTCATCATTCTGGAATGGCAAAAAACTTGAAGCGCAGCGCGTTCTCGTATTCCTTCTTGGCCGCCTTGGCCTTGCTCCGCAGGTCTTCTTCGTGGAAGTGAGTCTTCTCCCACTGATCAATCTCTGCCACCGAATGATTCAAGGACGCCAGGGCTTCCTCTTCCCGCATGGCGCCAATCCCCGCCTCAACCGCAGCTTTGTAAGCACTCTGAAGTTCGTCGAGATCTTTGCCCCCGTGTTCCATAGCTCCCCTCCCCGCGCAGGGCTCAAACTAGCAGAAGGAAAATTGATGGTGCACAGCTATTGCACGACGAGCTGCACTGTCAGGCTATGGGTCAAGCTGCCTGACGCCGCAGTGACGGTTATAACATAGCTTCCCGCGGGCGTACCGCCCGATGGAATGTGAGGCGCCATCGAGCTGCCGCCGCAGGCTGTCCAAGCCAGCATCAGGGCCAGGACTGCCGCCGAGATCGTCATGCTGGCCCTTCTTCGAGCCAACAGGACGAGGTTTGCCACGAGCAGGAGAACTAGCGCAAAGAGCATCTCCCATTTCCAACCTGCCCCAGGTAAGCCCGGACGCACTCTCAGACCGCGATGCTGACCCGGATTGCTCAGCGACGGCGCCGTGGTCGCCAGCCTTAGCACGATGGTGGCGTAATTCACGCCATTTAAAGTCGTGCTCGACGGATCTACGGTGCAAGTCGAGTTTTGAGGCGCGCCACTGCAGGTCAGCGTAACCTGCTGATTGAAGCCTCCTAAAGGCGCCAGCTTTAGGTAGTAGCTGGTGGTTACACCGGGCGGTATCGTTTGGGTGAGGTTGAACGGACCAAAGCCGAAGTCCTGGCCGGTTCCGGCCAAACTCACAATCTGCGGGATACCGCTGGCATTGTCGCTGACGCTCAAGGTGCCCGTGTGAGCGCCGCTGATGGAAGGAGTGAAGCCAACCGTAATCGCGCAACCCGCCCCGGGGGCCACAGATTTTCCGCAGTTGTTGGTCTCGGTGAAGTCTCCGCTCGCGGTCACGCTGTTGACCTGGAGCGTGGCGCCGGTGTTGTTGGTGAGTGTTACGGTTTGAGACGCTGCGCTCGTTTTCACTACAATGCTCCCAAAGCTCAGCGAGCTTGGTGTCAGGTTGACGGCTGGGATGGTCGAGTTTCCGGTTCCGATGAGCGCCACCAGTTGGTTGCCAGCGCTGCTCTCGACCAAGATCGTCCCATTGAGGCTGCCGACTGCGGTAGGAGTGAACGTCACCGAGATGGTACAGCTCGCTCCGGCCGCGAGTGACGCGCCGCAGTTATTGGTCTGGGCGAAGTCCACACTGGCAATGATGGCCGTGATTGTTACGGTCGCCGCCCCGGTGTTGGTGAGAGTCACGTTTTGTGGAGCGCTCGTGGTGCCCACATTTTGGCCGCCGAAGGTCAGACTGGAAGGTGTGACCGATAAATTGGGTCCGGCACCTTCGCCGACTAGGGATACAGCGGCCAGTCCGTTATCATTGGCCACCAGCAGTGCACCTGCGTTGGGCCCCGCCGCTGTGGGGGAAGACGCAACCGAAATCGTGCAGCTCTTCCCCGGCGCCAGCGACGTGCCACACGTGTTGGTTTGAGTGAACTCCGCTGTGGCGATCACACTGGTAATGTTTATGGTGGAGGTGCCGGTATTCGTCAGGGTCACCTCCTGGGTCCCGCTGGTGGTGCCTACCGCTTGCAGGCCGAAGGTGAGATTAGGTGGAACTACGGTAGTTCCCGGCGCCCCCCCATACCCGGCGAGAGAGACGACTTGTTGTCCATTGGCCCCGTTGTCCGTAATCACCAGACTTCCGTATTGAAGACCGACAACCGTCGGCTTGAACATTACCGTTAGGGTGCAGAAGCCCGTGGTGGCTGGGAGAGTTACCGGAACGGTAGGACAGTTTGGGCTCGAGACAGCGAAGGGCCCGTTGACCGTAAAGCTGGTCACGGTCAGGGACGCAGTCCCAAGGTTCTGTAACGTCACCGTTTGTGGGGGACTGGTACTGCCAATCACCTGGGTACCGAACACCAGGCTGGCGGGAGTCACCGTTGGTGCCGGGCCGATCCCGTTACCGGCCAGGGGCACGAATTGCTGACCATCACCGGGTGAGCTGGTGATCGTCAGGGTGCCCGTACGATTGCCGACAGCCCGGGGAATGAACGTCACGCTCAGAGTGCAAATTTTACCCGGCGGAAGCGTGATCGGAGTGGTGGGGCAGTCCGCGCTGCTCACGGCGAAGTCGCCGCTGGCTGCGAAAGCCACTACGGTTGCGGCACTCGTCCCGTTGCTCGTCAGCACCACCACCTGCGGATTACTGGTGGCGCCCACCGCATGGCTGCCAAAGAACAGGTTGGCAGGTCCTAGGACGAGATTGGCCACCTCTGGAGCCTCGCCGAAGCCTTCCAACTCGGCGAACGCTTGTCCGCCTGAAGCCGTGCTGGTTACGGTAAGAGTGCCGGTGCGCTCGCCGGCGGCCACAGGCGTGAAGCTCACGACTAAGGTGCAGACGCCGGTCGATGGCGCGAGTGTCACAGGCAGGGTGATGCAGTCGGGGCTCGTGACTGCAAAGTCGCCGCTGGCCGTGAACGTGTTAACTGTCAACGAGCTGGTGCCCGAATTTGTAAGAGTCATGATCTGGGACGGGCTGGTGGTGCTCACCAACTCGCTGCCGAAGGTGAGGTTGGCCGGACTCAATGTCAATCCCGGTGCATTGCCAATGCCTTCCAGCACCACAAACTGCCCGGCCGGGGAAGTGGTGGTGGTAACCACCACGGTTCCTGCCCGCGTTCCGGCGGCGGTCGGCGTAAAGGTTATCTCCAGCGTGCAGACTGCGTCTTGCGCCAGTACCACTGGCGAGGCCTCGCTGGCGGTGCCGCAGTCAGGGCTCGTCATGGCGAAGTCTCCCGCCACGATGAACCCCGTCACCTCCAGCGGACTGGTTCCGATGTTCGTCAAGATCGCGGTCTGTTCAGTGCTAGTGGTGCCCACGGTCTGGCTGCCGAAGTCAAGGTTGGCCGGCGTCAACTGCACTCCGGCTGCAGCTCCCAGGCCGGTCAGACTCACGAATTGCTGGCCGAGACTGTCGGTTATCGTCATCGTTCCGGTCCGATTGCCGGCGACTGCCGGTGTAAACGTGACCATAAAGGTACAAACTGCACTTGGAGCCAGGCTGGCGGGCAAGGTAGCGCAGTCTGGGCTGCTTACCCCAAAGTCGCCGCTGGCGGCAAAGGCGGTAACGCTAAGGTCCGCCGAGCCCGTGTTGGTGAGCGTAACGGTCTGTGGACCGCTGGTGGTGCCGACTACCTGCGCGCCGAAAGCAAGAGTTGAAGACGGTGTTAGGCTCACACCTGCGCTAACGCCGGTGCCCGTCAGCGTCACTACCGCGGGGCTGCCGGCCGCGTTGTGCGTGAGACTCAGGGTGCCATTGTTAGTTCCGGTGGCGGAGGGAGCGAAGGTGATGTAGAGGTTGCAGCTCGTGTCAGGATCTAGATCGAACGGAGCCGTACCGCAGCTGCCGGCGTCGGCAGCGATAGCAAAGCCGGTCGTCACCGTCACGGCACTCACCGTCAGCGTAGCGCTTCCGCTATTCGTGACAATTACCGTCTGAGCGGGGCTGGTGGTTCCCAGCACCTGGCTGCCGAAGGTCAGGGTGTTGTTGATCAGAGTCGGGCCACTGAGCGTCAGCATGGGTGCCGCCGCCACTCCCGTACCTGTGAGCGCGGCCATCTGGGGACTGCCCTGCGCATTGGTGGCTACACTCAGCGTACCAGTGGCGGTGCCAACCGCCGTGGGCGCAAACTCGACGGCGATCCAACAGGTTGCCCCTACCGCCAACGTGCTCTCGCAAGTGGTCAGGCTCGCGTTGTTGACGAAAGGTCCCGACACCGTGATGCTGGTGATCGCCAGCGGGGCCGAGCCATTGTTGGTGAGAGGGATAAGCTGGGGGTTGCTGGTGGTCCCTACCGCTTGATCGCCGAAAAGGCTCGGCGGGGAAAGATCAGCCGTCGCAGAGCCCGTAATTGTCTGCACCAGGATTTGTTGAAACTGCCCATTGCCGTAACCGAGCAGAACGGTGGCCGTATTATCCACAGCGTTGGCAGTGGCCAGATCTAGCTTGCCATCACTGTTGAAATCACCGACCGCGACGCTCCTCGGCCCGCTGCCCGTCGCCGGAGGTGCGCCGGACACGAGAGTAAAATCCCCATTCCCCTCGCCCAGCAGGATGTCTAAGACGTTGGCAGTATAGTCCGTCGCTGCCAGATCCGGCTTGCCGTCACCGTTGAAGTCTCCCACTGCAAGGGCATAGAGGTAGCCGCCCACGACGATAGGCGATCCCGGGGCCATCGCGAATCCTCCGGCTCCGTTGCCGAGCTGGACGATCACCTGCCCGGTCACAGTCGCCACAACGATATCCTGGTTGCCATTAATGCTTAAGTCACCGACGCCAAAGCCGAGGCCGCCAGCTATCGGTGAGCCGGAGGCGGCGGTGAATCCTCCCAGGCCGTCTCCTAAAAGGATACTGAGGGTGGCATCACCATTGTCGACCGCCAGGTCAGGCTTGCCGTCATGGTTGAAGTCAGTCGTGATAAGCGAATAGGGCGAGGTGATGCCGCTGCCGCTCACGGTTTGGGTACTCTCGAACGTTCCCGTGCCAGTTCCCAGAAGAACGCTTACCGTGTTGTCAAATAGATTTGTGACGGCCACGTCCAGCTTACCGTCGCGGTTAAAGTCTCCTGCCACCACTCCGGTTGGAAAAATCCCAACGGCCGCGGGCGTGGACAGAGTGAAAGTCCCATCCCCATTCCCAAGCGCCACTACGACTTGATCGAGTGCGGCCATCGTCAACGCCAGATCGGGCTTGCCGTCCCCGTTGAAGTCTCCCACGGCTACGGACTGTGGACCCGCTCCAGGAAGGGCCAGAGTCGAAGTTGGCGCAGACGGGAATCCGTGGACACTGTTCAAGAAAATGCTCACGGTCGAACCCGTGTAGTTAACAATAGCCAGGTCAAGCAGTCCGTCGCCGTTAAAGTCAGCCGTCGCCACGGAATACGGCTCCAACCCCGTCTGCAAGGTTGTGGGGGCCGAGTCGCTTGCTGCAAAATTGCTGTCCCCTGCATAACTGGCGCTGATCTCATGGTCGCCGACGATCAGGGTTGAGATGGTCAGCGCGGCCACGCCGTTGTTCAGCGTGGCGGTGCCCAACGACGTGGTGCCGTCGTCAAAAGTGACCGTCCCTGTGGGAGTGCCGCCGGCACCCGTCACGGTGGCTGTGAACGTAACGGCGGTCCCGAAGGTGGCAGGATTGGGCGAGGAAGTGAGCGTTGTGAGGGTTGGCGTTGGCGTCGGCGTTGAATTGAACAGAAACGTAATCGTGCCGCTGCCGGAGTTTGTCACCACCAAATCCAGCCCGCCATGACCGCTGAAGTTACCCGTGGCCAGCCCGTAAGGGCTGCTCCCGACAGCATAGGGAGACCCGGTTGCGGCCGCAAAAGTCCCATCGCCGTGGCCCAGAAAAACGCTGACGGCGTTCGATCCATAATTCGCCACTGCAAAGTCCGGATTACCGTCGCGGTTGAAGTCTCCCGCCACGACGCCTAATGGTTCGCCCGGGGAGGAGATGGGCGATCCCGAAGCGGCGTGGAAGGTGCCGTCGCCGTTGCCCAGGAAGATGCTGACGTACCCGATTTGACTGGAAGCCGCCACATCCGGAATGCCGTCCTTATTGAAGTCGGCCACCGCCACCCCGTTATCCGCCGGGAAACCGGCAGTACTTACAGAAGGTTCGAACGTTCCGTCGCCGTTTCCCAGAAAAACCGATAGACTGTTGGACAACGCCCCCACTGAGACGATGTCTAGTTTGCCGTCGCGATTGAAGTCGGCCACTGCCAGGGCGTACGGCTGGGTTGTGTCAGACAGGGTGGGGGGAGACGCGGGAGCAAATCCGCCGTTGCCATTTCCCAACAAAATGCTGATGGTTTGGCTTACGTTGTTGGCCACCGCCAGGTCAACCTTTCCATCGCGATTGAAGTCGCCTGCGACGATTCCCTGCGGATCGCTGCCCACGGCGATCGGGGAACCGCCCAGAGTAAAAGTCCCGTCGCCGTTTCCGAGCCAAATCGTCACGGTGTTGTTGCCGGAGTTCGTCACTGCGAGGTCGGGCTTGCCGTCGTTGTTAAAGTCCCCCACCGCCAGAGGTCCGGGAAATAACATGTTGCCGCTGATGGTGGGTGCAGCGGAGTATCCGCCGTGGCCATTACCCAGGAGCACCGTTATGCTGCTGCTTCCGTCATTGGAGACGGCCACGTCGGCGTTGCCGTCGAGATTGAAATCAGCGGTCACTACTCCCTCTGGGTTGGTCCCGACGCTTATTGGAGGTTGGGCGGTAAAGAGAGGCGTTTGCGCCTGGGTGCTGATCGATAAAGCTAGCAGTGTGATGAAGAGTGTGACGGCGATCAATACGGTGCGAGTGCAGTGCTCTCCCATGGCGCTCTCCCTTTTGACTGCCGCCATTCCAGGAAGCGAGCGGCGGGATCCGCGACGCTCCTCCGGCCTCCAGCGGTCACTAGACAGGGATTATATTCACTCTAGAGAGTATGAGTCAAACGGATATCACTTAGATGTTGAATACATAGGGGGTGACCTTATACGCCTGCCATCACTTTCAACATTCAAGGCAAAGTGACCTTTCTCCGATGAGTTCATGGCGTTCGGCGAGGGTGCCATCGCGTTTGAACACCTTGATCTCCGTGCAGCCCAGCTGCCGTCAAGGTGGTCGCTTCCGCCAGCACGCGCGTGACGGCATAACCGGCGGCCCGCCGCGCTTCGGTCCGCTTGCGGTTCGTAATGTCGTGCGCGGCGGCGTAAATGAGCTGCTGCTCGGTTACCGGGGTCGCGTTCCAGAGCAGCCAGCGATAGGAGCTGTCCTTCGACTCGTAGCGGTTCTCGAAGGAGATCACGTGCCTTCCTCCAACCGCCTTGAGGGCCGCCGCCATCGTGGCGGCGCGATCGGCAGGATGAACGAAGGAGATATAGGGCTTGGCCAGAAGCTCTTGGGCGGTGAAGCCTAGAGTTTTCTCCCAGGCCGGATTCAGGCGCTTGAAATAACCGTCGAATCCGGCGACGCAGAACAGATCGAGGGAGACCTCGAAAAGGTGCTGGAGCTGCTCCTCAGAGCTGATGGCGGCGGCGACGGCGGACGAGACCCGGGGAGCGTCAGCGGGAGGCAGGAAGCAGCAGGTAGCCGTGCGGTCGCGAATCATCGGGCTGCGAATCAGGTGGCGACGCTTTCATAGGGCCAGGGACCCCGTGGGATGGAGCTCGACCTGGATCTCGTGATTTTATCGCATCCTGGCGGCGCGGGACAGCCCGCATCGCTGATCCCTGAAAGCCCGTAGCGTCCGCGCCGTTTTCGCGCCTGCGGCTTCTGGGTGACCGCAGCACCACTTCGATCACGGATGTCGCAGCGCGCCGTTGGGAATTCGGCCTGGAAAACGCCCTTCCACGCCAGTATCCATCCCGTCCTAATACGATGGTCAACGGTATCGCCCTTGGCCGAATGTTCAACCATGCCATTCGAGACCAGGGCTCTGTGCCCCAACCTCAGTTCCGATAACAATCTGCTGTATCGTTTTCATCCAGGGCAAGCCAACCTGCGGATCCTGGAGGTGGCCGAAATCAAGACCGTGCCCTACGTTCCCTGGTCCCATCCCTTGGTGGAGCGGTTGATCGGCACCCTCCGCCGGGAGTGCTTGGATCGCACGCTATTTTGGACCATCGCTGATCTTGAAAACAAGCTGCCGGACTTCAAGACCTACTTCAACCACCATCGCACGCACCCTGCACGGGAGGGGCAACCACCAGACGGCGCCACCCAGTGCGCGGTCGCAACCTTCCAGTCTTATCGATGGCGATCTCACTGTCGAGGCCTGTATCAAACACCGATAGCTGCCTGATTTCCAAGAAACCTAACCTACCGGCTTCGTGGCATTGATGGCGTCACGTTTTAAGAATCGCGATGCCGATGCGTAGAAGGCCACCGACGAGGATCTCTATCAAGACGGATGAACCGCCGGTCGATCGGCGTGCGCCTGGCATAAAAGATCGCGAAATGGAGAACACCTGAAAAATTCGGAACTCGCCAGGGACACCTGCTTTTGACGCATGCGTTCTGGCCCGACATCCTGCCAATTGCTCCGAATCGTCCGCTAAACTGCGGCCAATTTCTTTTTGAACCATGGCGAGATCGTGCTTCTTCTGTGGGTACGCTTCGCAGCTATCGAATCACGTCGGGAAGGCACCATCTCTTGTCCTTCCAAATACTTGCGAGGATGACGGTCGCGGCCTCTTTAACCTGGTTACCGCTAAACGGGCCACCTGTGGGCTCGGCCCGGCGAGCTCCGGCTTGACGGGACTTTTCGCACAACAATGCTTTTTCTGGGGAGTTTTAGCACAGTCACTGCCTTTACTAGGCTAGCTGTGTGTTCTGTACTAGTCTTCTATCTTATTGCCATCACCTAGGTTAGCTGGCGGGGACGACGGGGCTCGAACCCGCGACCTCATGCGTGACAGGCATGCGTTCTAACCAGCTGAACTACGTCCCCACTGACCACAGAAGGCAGCGGGTGCCGCCTCCTGTCTTCTGCCCGGCGAACCTGGTGGGCGGTATCCGCCTCGAACGGATGACCTTCTGCTTGTAAGGCAGACGCTCTGACCAACTGAGCTAACCGCCCTCTCCGTTCAAGGTGCGGATAAACACCCGAGCCGCCACGCCTTCTGCGAATGTGCGCGACGCCTTGACCCCTCGAACAAAGCCAGTATAGACTGGAGTTTATCGAGCGTCAAGCGGGCTGTTCCTTCGTCATCATGCAATTTCCGCGTGAATATGTGGCCTACATGGCCCATCAGGTTCTCAAGCGCCTCTCCGCTGTGGGACTCATTCAGTTTGAGCAGCCCGACTACGTCAAAGAGGTCATGAGCCAGGTGATGCTCCAGGAACTCTCCGTCGAGGATCGCATCAACGACGAGGTCCGCCTAAAACTCCAGCAAATCGAGTCAGAAATGAAGCAGGCCGGCGCCTCTTATGAGGAGATGTTCAAGAAGGTGAAGCGGCAACTGGTTCGAGAACGCAAGGTGGTGCTGTAGGTTCCCACGATCTGACGCGGCATGAAACTCTCTCACGAAAAAGTCATCAAACTCTCTCACGAGATCATTACCGCCATTATGGCGCTCGACGAAATCGAGATCTTTGAGGAGTCCAACGTCATCCGCCAGGAGATCGTCAAGATTCTAAACGATCTCATGCGCGAGGAGGAGAAGGTGGAAGAGACCGTCAAGTACCAGATCGCCTCTCAAAAGCGCACTATTGCCGAGGGTGGCGCGGAATGGGAGATTCTGCACCGGAAGTACTATCAGGACGCCTTGCGAAAGCTGGGCGTGGTGTTCACAAACCCCACTCGCGGTTGATTCTCCCTCCAGGCCGCGCGCATCCCCCACGCCTACGGCTGCTGGCCGTCGCGCCGCTGGAGTACCGGCGGCTGGTCCCCGCCCTGGTCCGTGCTGGTGCCCGTCGTCTGACCGCCCGTTGTCTGACCGCCCGACGTCTTCTTCTTTTCGAGTGTAGGGCTGCCCGGCTTTCTTCGATTCTGGGCGACCAGAACCGTCGAAAGGCGTGACTTGATGTCGTTGAACTCGGAGGTCGACACCAAGTATTGCGGCTTGGTCGGGAGGAGCTTTTTGATCTCCTCTTCGCAATTGATGATTCGATCGGGCGTCGGGGGGTGGTCCATAAAGACCTCCGGGACACTCCCCGGCATGTGCCGCTCTTCCTCCGTCACCTTCCCAAAGAAGGTGACGTAGGACTCAGGGTCGTAGCCGGCCTTATACATGTACTGCAGGCCCAAGTAATCGGCCTCGGCTTCGTCCTTCTGGCTGAACCTCACGAAGAGCAGGGGCAGGCCTTGCATCGCCGCCGAGACTCCGTAGTAAACGCCGATGGACATGGGCGTGAACATGAGCGGAATCATAGCGTATTGCAAAATCATCTGTTTCGTCATCATCGAGGCCCAGTGGCGCGCCGCGACGTGCGACATCTCGTGTGCCAGTACCCCGGCAAGCTGGCTCTCCTCGTCGGCCGCCCGCAGCGTCCCAGTGTTCACGTAGACGAACCCTCCGGGCAGCGCGAAGGCGTTGATGGTGGGGTCATCGATAACTTTGACAGTCAAGGGGACTTTCAAGTCAGAGTTGCGAGCCACGTTCTGCGCGACACGGTTCACATATTCGTTGACCACCGGATCCGTCACGAGCTTGGCCTGGTGATCAACTTGCTGCGAGTACTCCTTGCCGATCGCGATCTCCTTCTGCTCGGAGATGATGCTCCGGTGAGCCACCTTCCGATTGCCGATGTCATCGATGTCGTCCTTCTGGGCGTAGGCTGCAACGGGCAGGACCACGAGCAGGACGGATAGCCAAATCCAAGCAAGGCGTCTTTTCATGGCGGCTCTCCCAATACTCTCTATGTCTGGATTATATCACTGCCGGGCGTCAATGAGTGCCCAAACTAAAGTCGAGCGCCCTCCAGACAGCCTTCCACCCTAACGAGTTCGATTGCCGCCGCCGCCGCCGGGTTGCCTTAATTGCGCGCCGTTGCTGCCTGTGCACTCGCCACGGCAACTTTTGAGTCTAAGCCAACGCTAAGGTCAGCAAATGGTCAGGCACCTTGTCGAAAGGGCCGATAAAGCTGTTGACAGGCTGCGCCGGAGCGCCGACATTAGATAACGCTGGCCAAACCGCGATGATCCCGGTGCGAGATCCAGCGGAGTCGCCCCGGCGCCAAGCGGATGAAAGGGTGAAAGGGTGAACACCCAAGAGGTCCAGATCGGCCAGATCTGGCGGTCGAATCAGACGCGTGAGACCTGGCTGGTGACCAAGACCTACGCCGAACTCTTCACTTTCTTTGCGGTGCTGCGCAAGATTGGAGGGTGCGACTCGGACGTTCGGCGGGTCAAGGTCGGTCGCTCCTCGCAAGGGCCGGTTCTGGCCGGTTTCAGCCGGGTGGACGAAAGCGCCTGATCTAGGGGCTGTCCGGCTGGCGACCGCCTCCCGCTGCGGTAACGGCGCCATTCTCCAACCCACTTCCAAGCCGGGTGACCCCCTATCATGGTGACCAGCCTGCTTCAACACATTGGCAGCTTCATTGTGTCCTTTATCTCCTCGAGCGGCTACCCGGGCGTGATGCTGCTGATGGCTATCGAGTCGGCCTGCATTCCGCTGCCTTCGGAGATCATCATGCCCTTCTCCGGCTACCTCGTGCTGCTAGGCCGATTCAAGCTGGCTTGGGTGGCGACGGCCGGCGCGCTCGGCTGCAATCTGGGCTCGGCCGTGGCTTATTACGTGGGGGTGTTCGGGGGACGGCCCCTGGCCGAGAAATACGGGCGATACGTTCTGGTTTCGCGGAGCGATCTCGACCGGGCCGATCGCTGGTTTGCACGCTACGGCAGCGGGACCGTCTTCTTCGGGCGGTTGCTGCCGGTGGTCCGAACCTTTATCGCGCTGCCGGCGGGCGTAGCCCGGATGAATTTCCTGCGCTTCAATATCTACACCTTCCTCGGTTCGCTTCCCTGGTGCTGGGTACTGGCTTATGCCGGCTTGCGGCTCGGCGCCCGCTGGGAAATCCTGCGCGACTATTTCCACCGCTTCGACACCGTGATCGGCGTGGCCATACTCGCGGCGCTCGCTTGGTTCGTTCACTCCCATTGGAAGAATCGCCTCTCCGCCGAGGGTGGTTAGACCCTATCAACCCGGTGAAATTGTGCGCCGCCCGGTCCAAGCAGGCTGCCGAAAAAGAGCCCCGAGACGATGTCATCCTGAGCAACGCGAAGGATCTGTTTTTATTTTCAATAAGATACAGCAGATGCTTCGCGAAGTTTACCCTAAGCTCCTTCGCTGCTCTCAGGACCGTTCGCCGAGGAAAAGCGAACGGGCTCAGCGTGACAGATTCCTTCTCTTTTCCGCGGCCTGCGACGGCATTTGGCGCGGCTACAGTCTGCTGCGGTCCGCGGCCGCCGTCTAAGTATCTACCTTTGTTTTCAACAACATCGTGGCAAAACAGACCTATCTCATTTATTTTCATGAACATCGTGGGATGTTCCGACCTCTTTTGTTAAGTAATTTATTTTCATACACATCGTGGGATGTATTTTTTGTTTTTTCGTTTTCGGGTTTTCGGGTGCCTCCAAACCCAAGCCATCTCGAGGAGAAACCCCTGACGTAAGGAAAAAGCACGCTTTTTGACCCCTGTCCCGACGTCGCTGGCGCCGGAATCTGGCCTTTTTTCGAGCTTAAGAGTCCTCTTATCAGCAACATGCTAGGTTTATCCCTCAAACCATTTAGTTTCATAAAGATGCTGGGTTTTCTCCAAT
>DATDGP010000233.1:0-4496 GCA_036522035.1 Terriglobales bacterium | reverse complement strand
AGTGCATTTCGCGGCTTGACTACGGTTCGCTCACGCTACGACCTGTTGCTTTGCTAGTCCTCCTGTCGGAGCGGACCAGACTTGCGTCCAGCCCTCGAGGACGTTTACATCCGGGCTTCCGACGGCTTGGTCACCCGCGCCCCCGCCGGATATCACTACAGTGCCAACTGGGCAATCTGCACTGGCGGGACTCCCACCCGCTAGATCATCAACTAGCTTCACTGCACGTCGGGTAAGGCAATGGCGCGGACCGGGCTTCGAATGATGCCGACGTTTCCATCGCCTCCCCTAAAATTGTCGGGTGAGGCAATGGCGCGAACCGGGCTTCGAATGATGCCGGCGTTTCCATCGCCTCCCCTAAAATTCCGTACGGTGAGTTTTCCTCAGTACGGCTTCAAGGCCGGAATATCAGACGCGGCCTTCCCAGCAGGCTGGTTTGCCATCGCCCTTCGTGCCCTCGGCGGCCATCGGAGAACTCCCCGCTCGGTGTCGGGGACCGATGCGCTTCCAAGCACCTCCGTGCGAGCGACTGCCGCCGCTCTACCCCGGGGGCCCTCGCTCCAGTCCGGGTTATGCTGTCCCGGCCCATCCTCGCTTAATTGACCCCATCCGCCCCACTCCCAGGCACATCCCGATTTCGCCGCAGTGCGGTTTATACGTGATGCCATCGCTGTGCGTCTATACCCCGACGCCTAGGCAGCCCGCGAGTGGATCCGTGCTTTCGTTGGCTGTTCTCTATCGGCATGTCGTCCCCAAAGACCCCGGGAAGTTCATCGGCTGCGCGTACCCAGTTCCTTCACCCATGACGCTGGCCTTCGACATGTACGGAAAGTCTCGGCACTTCCCACACCCCCACACTCCGATTCTCGTGAGGGAAACCCATTTCGGGGCTAAACTGCAGTTCGCTTTCGCTAGACCTGTCGATTTGCTCGCCTCCCTTGTCGGAGCTGACCGGGCCTTTCCCAGCCAACCGAGGCTTTTACTTCCGGGCTTCCGATGGATTGATCACTCGCACCGCCGCCGGATATCACTACGGTGGCAACTGGGCAAGTTCCACCGGCGGGATTTTCACCCGCTAGAACACCAACTAGCATCGCTGCACCCAGTACACGAGTCTACTCAGGGTCACTGTTTGTCGCACATCACCGATCCGATTAACCTATCTCTTGAGAACCTTCTGGCGGATATCAGGCCAGTACTCTTTGAGAAGGTTAAAGAAGGTATCCTCTCCCACCAGAATGCCCCAGCGGCTGAGATTCTTGGAGAGGGTCCGATTCTCCGGGGGATAGTAGAGGTTTGAGATCAGCGACGAGGCTCCGGCGCCCCCGATCTCGGAAAAATTGAAGGTTGTGCCGCCGGTGTCCGTCCGCGTGACCCAGATGCGGCTCACGGCATAACCGGTCCGCTTAAAGAAGCTGCCGCTCCCCATGCGAAAATAGCGAGGGTCCTGCTTGAGCACCGAGGGCACAACTGCTTCCGTCATGAAGTTCTCAATGGTCTGGTCAGCAAACGAGGCCGCATAGCGCTTGATAAAAGGTCCCCAGCTTTCCTCCCCCCAAGACGGAGGATCATTCTGGGTCTGAGCAAACCCGGCAAACAGGCCTGCGACCACATAAGCGTAGGGGTCAAAGGAATCGTCCGCCGCCAGCCTGAATTTCTGCTTGACGTTCAGGGGCTCCATCCGTATTTGGGGATTCTCCACTGTCCGATAATTCGGCACGACTCCAAAAATACGATCGTTCTTAGGTTGGCCTGAATCAGAGGACGGGGACGTGGTGGGCGGGGGAAGCTGCGACGTCGCCGGCGGCCCTTGAGCCCTTGCCGCCCTGCCTGCATAGGCGAAGATCGCCACAAGCAGCAGATAGGCCGGGAGCCTCAATTCTTTTTCGCTTACCGTTAGCACGGATTGCTGACTCTTGCCTTCGTGATCCCTTTGCCTGAAAAAGCGTCTGCTTCTATCGCAAGGGCTCCTACGCGGATTGGATGTCAAAGTCTGCGTGGAGGGTGGTTGTGTCGTCGACGACGCAACATGACAGCGTTTTGGCGAACGACACCCGGCCCAGCATGGTGAATGCAAGAACTATGGCCATGAGCCTTTCAAACACACGCGAGTATTCTGAGCACAAGCCTCCCGTGGTCCACACGACGTCTATACTGATGCCAGCATAGCGCTAGACTTTGTCCCCGAATCCCCGAGGTTGCGAACATGAACAAAGTGTCATCTCGCATTCATCAGCTCGGCATGTCAGAGAGGTAAACTGGCGGGTCAATCATGAGAGGGAGTGGCAGAGATGCATAGGCAGGATCCATTCCGCTCAGAGGGAGTGACAGTGTCACTATGCCGCCGCCCGAGGAGCGAGCAGAAATCTTCGCAGTCCCCTGGTACCCCTGAATCGCGGCATCGACAAATGCGAGCCCGACCCCGTCACCGCCCGATTCGGACACGTTTACGCAACATTGTCGGCGATCGACACCGACAAGAGCAGCCCTCAGGCTGATTCTTTCTCGGGTATAGGGCTAAATAGTTAGATACGGCAGCCGCGCAACGACGGACGCTTCGGTGCGCGACGGATGACCTACCGCCCAGAGGGCAACCGATCATCGGTGTAAGCTTCAAATGCAAGTATCTGCAGCTGCAAACCGAGGTGCAATGATGAGGGCCATTCATCGCCTGGGAGCTCTTCTTTCCCTTTGTTGCCTGGGCGCGGGAATCGCCCTTGCCCAAGGTCCGGTCCAAAGCCAGACGACGACCCCAGCAGTAGCCCCGTTTGAGCTTCCTCCGGCACAATACGAGAAACCCGCCGCTCCCGTGACGCTACCGCTCACCGTTCAGTCCGGCGTCCCGCTGGACGTCATCCTCGAAAGCAAACTGAAGATCACCAAGCAGACGGGCGTGCCTGTGCGCGGGCGCGTGGTTGAGCCTGTCTACGTGTTCGACCACATGGTGATTCCTGCCGGAAGCGAGCTGCTGGGGCACGTCTCCCAGGTGGACACCCTCTCACGCAGGCAGCGGGCCTGGCATATTGCCGATGGCGACTTCACGCACTTTCGAAAGGTCCACCTCGATTTCGACACCCTGCTGCTGAAAGACGGAAAGCAGATGCCGGTGCACACAGCCGTTCATCAAGGAGCGCTTGAGACTGTGCACCTCTCCGCGGGCGGCCAGGGTAAGAAGAAGGGTCGCGTGGGCCAAACCGTTGACCAGGCTAAGCAGGAAGTGAAGGATCGGGAGCAGCAGGCGATTCAGGAAGTGAAGGCGCCCGGGAAATCAGATCACGTGAAAGCATGGCTTGTCTCACAGCTCCCTTATCACCCGGAATCGCTGCCCGCCGGCACTCACTTCACGGCGGAGCTTAAGCAACCCCTGGACATGGGAGTGGAAGAACAGCCGCAGCAACCGCCGCAGCCTAGGCCTCAAATACCGCCAGGAAGCAACGTCCACGTTCGCTTGCTCACGGCGCTGAGCTCGGCGACCGATCACCAAGGCTCGCATGTACTCGCCGTTGTTTCCGAGCCCTTGTTTTCGCCGCAGCATCAACTGATCCTGCCGGAAGGGACCCGACTGGAAGGCACCGTCACCCAGGCCGGGCCCGCTCGTCGCATGGGCCGCAACGGGCAGCTCCGATTCGTATTCCGCCAGATTGACGTGGCTCAGGGCGCGCCTCAAAGGGTGGAGGCGAGCCTGCAAAGCGTTGACGCCGCCACTAGCGCTCATATGAAGCTCGATTCCGAGGGCGGCGCGCACGCTGTTACTCCCAAGACCCATTACATCGAGCCGGCCATTGACGTGTTCCTGGCGGCAGGTTCTCTTGATGGTCTCGACCCTCACAACCACCAGCGCATCGAAGAGGGTCTCGGCCCGCAGGGGCCTGATGTGGCCGGAGGAGCCATCAGGGGCGGCGCCGGTATTTCCGTCTACACCCACGTGATAGCCAGGGGCAATGAGGTGGTTTTTGCGAAGAACACACCCATGGAGATTAAGTTCGGAACCCACGCTGGGCCGGCATCGCTGGGTGGCGGTTCGCCTCAAGCTGCCCCATGAGCATGTATTGCGTCGGCAGTATCAAAAAATGGTAGCGCACACCTCTGTCAAGGTGTGCCTTAGGGCCCACGGGAGGTTCGTCAAACTGGTCCTTGGTGACGTCGGTCTTGCTCGTGAAGAAGCTATCACCACCCACTGGTGGGTCTGCCACCTGTGCATGGCGAATTGCTAATTTGCCCGCAATTCCGCGAGTTTTCAGTTTCTTGCTACGATGCGGAAATGCGCGATCTCTTGATTCTTTTCATCCATTTCATCACCACCCTCGCTCGACTGGCGAGTCCGGGCGGCGTCCGTTCTGTACTTGCCGAGTCCGTCCTCGTCAAACATCAGCTGCTGATCTTCAATCGCTCCCGCCGCCGCGCTCCCAATCTCCGCCTTTCGGATCGCATCGTCGCCGGCTGGTGCACCCTGTTCCTGCGGCCCTCCCGGCTGATCCGTTCGGCCATCGTTCTGA
>DATDGP010000232.1:0-11725 GCA_036522035.1 Terriglobales bacterium | reverse complement strand
CTTCAACGTCAGCGACGCCCTACGCCGCAGCCGAGCCCGCTCTCCCCAACAAAGAGCCATCCATTTCGAGGGACGCGACCTGACGTATAGCGACCTCGACCAGCTCGCTAATCGCGTGGCCCGCTTGTTGACGTCCGCCGGAATCCGTCGCGGTGACGCCGTCGCCATTTTTGCCATGAATTCACCCGAATACGTCGCCACGTTTTTCGGATGCGCTCGTATTGGCGCAGTGCTGGTTCCCATCAACCTGATGTTCACTGCCGACGACGTCGGCTACGTGCTTGAAAAAACCCGCGTCAAGGCCCTTCTGATCGAGCCTGTGTTTCTGCCCAAAGTGACCGGCGGACCTTCGCTGCGCTGGGTGTTGGACCATGAGTTTGAAAAGGTGCTCTCCGACCTCGACCCCAGTCCGGTCGAACAGTATGTCGACCACCAGGATCCGTTTCTCACCATCTTTACCAGCGGAACCACGGCCAAGCCCAAAGGAGTGGTCCTCACGCACCTGAACTTTTACGCTTATCTGCTAGCTGGATACGCGGAGTTCCGGCTCGACCGCACGCGTCGTTATTTGCTGGCCTTGCCCATGTTTCACGTGGCTGGACTGGTCAACGTGTTCTCCTGTTTCGCGTCGGGTTGTGACAGCGTGGTTATCCCGCTTCCCAAGATTGATCCCATCTTTCATGCCATCACGGTCCAGAAGATCAACACGGTTGCATTGCCGGCGACGCTTTGGGTCGGTCTCCTGCAGACTCCCGGAATCGACCGAGCCGACCTTTCCAGCCTGACGCATCCGTTCGTCTTTCAGTATTTACCGACGCCGGTATTCCAGCGCTGGCGCCAGCTCGCCCCGCAAGCCGAGTGGGTCAACTGCTGGGGCCAAACCGAAACCGCCGCGTTGGGGTCAACCACTCCGGCTGCCGAGCTTGGACAGATGCTATCCGCGCCCGATCCGATCGGCATTCAGCACTTGACGCTGGAGCTGCGCATCGTCGATGACGAGATGAAGGAGGTCGAGCCGGGGAAGCCAGGAGAGATCGTGGTCCGCGGTCCCTCCATCACGCCCGGATACTTTGAAGACCCGGCGGCCAACGAGGCTCTTTTCCGCGGCGGCTGGCACCACACCGGCGACGTCGCCTACCGCGACGAACATGGCTGGCTCTACTTCCTCGACCGCAAAAAGGACATGATCAAAAGCGGCGGGGAAAATGTGTCCAGCCAGGAAGTCGAGGAAGCCATCTCCGAGCATCCTGGCGTGGCCGAAGTCGCCGTTATCGGCCTGCCCGATCCCTACTGGATCGAAAAAGTTGTGGCTTGCGTAGTCCCCATGCCCGGCGCGCAGCCGAGCGAAGAGGAGCTGATGGCGTATGCACGCTCGCGCCTGGCCAGCTTCAAGGTACCCAAACAAATCCACGTGATCGCTGAGTTCCCCAAGAACCCCTCAGGCAAAGTCCTGAAGCGCATCTTACGCCAGCGGTTCACGCCCCAGGAAACCAGCGAGCCGGCCAGTGTGGGCGCCGGCCGTGGGACTATACGGTGATTCGCATCGCCAACGGATCGGCATTCTGGGGCGACTCCCAGGAAGCGCCACTCCAGTTACTGCGCGGCGGACCGCTTGACTACCTCACGCTCGACTACCTCGCCGAGATCACGATGTCCATCCTCGAGAAGCAGCGGGCGCGTGATCCTCGCGCTGGCTTTGCCACGGACTTTCTCGGCGTGATCCGCCATGGTGCCCGCGACATTGTGGAGCGCGGCGTGAGAGTTGTGGCCAACGCCGGCGGCATCAACCCGCAGGGCTGCGGGGAGGCGGTGAGGTCCCTGCTACGCGGAGCGGGCTACGAAGGTCGCGTCAAGGTCGGCGTGGTCTCGGGCGATGACATCATGTCGCGACTCGACGAACTCCTCGATCGCGGTGTCCCCTTCACCAACCTCGATACCGGCGAGCCCTTGAATACGATTCGTTCCCAGGTCGAGAGCGCCAATGTCTACTTCGGCGCTTTCCCGATCGCCGAAGCCCTTTGCCAAGGAGCCGGGATTGTCATCACCGGCCGCTGCAATGATGCCGCCCTGGCCCTGGGACCGATGATTCGCGAGTTCGATTGGAAAGCCACCGACTGGGACCGTCTCGCGGCCGGCACCATTGCCGGCCACGTCATCGAGTGCGGCGCCCAATGTACTGGAGGAAACTGCCAGGCGGATTGGGAGACGACTCCGGATTTTGCCGGCATCGGCTATCCCATCATCGAAGCCGACCCCGAAGGAAGTTTCGTCGTCACCAAGCATCCCGCGACCGGCGGCCGGGTTAGTGTGGCCAGCGTCACCGAGCAACTGCTCTATGAGATCGGCGACCCCCGGAGCTACGTTACGCCCGACGGCATCGCCGACTTCACAACCATCGAGATTACCCAGGAGGCGGAGAACCGAGTTCGCCTTTGGGGAATCAAGGGCCGTCCGGCAACGGATTTCTACAAAGTTTCCATCAGCTATCGAGCCGGGTATAAAGCCGTTGGTACGCTGGTCTATTCCTGGCCGGACGCCTATAACAAGGCCAAGGCCGCCGACGCCATCCTGCGTGAACGATTTCGTCGCAAAGGCCTTAAGTTTGATGCCGTTCACTCAGATTTTGTCGGCGTCAATGCGACCCACGGCGCATTGGCGAAAGAACCTTCGCCTGATATCGCTGAGGTTGGGCTGCGACTGGCGGTGCGGGCGGGCGACAAAGCCACGGTCGAAGAGTTCACCCGCAGCCTGGTACCGATTGCGCTGAACGGACCGCCTTCAGTAACCGGCCTCGGCTCAGGAAGACCCAAGACCGAAGAGATCATTGCCTATTGGCCAGCGCTGATACTGAAGACCATGGTTACGCCCCATTTGGAAGTGCTCGCTCGTTAGGCGAGAGGCCCTGACTTCAATCCTGTCGTCCAACAGCGATTGTATCAAGGCACTCATCGGGTGGGTCACGGACGTTTCGTACTCGAATTCGGTTACACTCGTGAAGATTTTGGGAGGTCTTCAAGTGAAAGCATTCTTGCTGCTTCTTTTCTTGAGCGCACGGAGTCTGCTCGCCCAGGCTCCCGAAGGCATTTGGCAGGGGTATGACGGCGAGTGGAAGCACGTTTCCCAACAGTTGATCGCATTGGCCCAAGCAACGCCTGCGGAGAAATTTGCGTGGCGCCCTGCCAGTGGAGTTCGCTCCACCAGCGAAGTCTACATGCACATTGCCCTGGCGAACTTCTATCTGCTCAGCATCACCGGCCCGAAGATGCCTGCGGACTTAACCCTGGACATGGAAAAGACTGTGACCTCTAAACCTGAGGTTATCGCCTGGCTCAAGCGCTCGCTCGAGGCGGTTAGGACGGCTCACACCGCCGAAACGCCCAAGGATCTCGACCGCAAGGTTCATATCGCCGACCGAGATGCCACGGTCGACGGCATGTACCTGCGCATCATCGTTCATGCCAACGAGCACATGGGGCAGCTTGTCGCTTATGCGCGCATGACCGGCGTGGTCCCGCCGTGGTCTCAGTAGTGACTCTATCGCTAGAGTATGAAAATTCAGCTCCGACAAATCGCTCACGCCCGATCGGGTGATAAAGGCGATATCGCCAACATTGGCCTGATTGCTCTTCAGCCCGAGCACTACCAGACCCTGGTAGGTCAGGTGACGGCGGAAAGAGTAAAGCAGCACTTCGCGGAAATCTGCCGAGGCGAGGTCGAGCGTTTTGAGCTGCCCAACCTGCACGCTCTGAATTTCGTGTTGCACGGCGCGCTCGATGGCGGCGGCTTGCTCTCGTTGCGCACGGACAACCAGGGCAAGACCTTGAGCACGGCGCTCCTGCGCATGGAGATCGAAGCACCTTGATGAAGCAAGACAAAGTCATCTATCGAGTTGAGAACGGGATCGCGCGTATTACCCTGAACCGCCCGGAGAAGCGTAACGCCCTCAGTGGCGAATTGGTGGACGAATTGAAAGAGGCGATCGTGGCCTCGGCGCACGATGATGAGTGCCGAGTCCTGCTGATCAGCGGCGCCGGAGCCGACTTCTGTTCCGGAGCGGATCTCGCCAATCTCAACAAGACGGCTGAAGCCAACGTGCTCGACAACATGTCGGATGCCCGCAATATGGCCGACGTCTTCCTGATGATGCGCACTCATCCGCGCCCCATCATTGCTGCCGTACATGGCCGCGCATTGGCCGGCGGATGCGGCGTGGCTACCGCCTGCGACATCATTCTGGCCTCGGAGTCGGCTCAGTTCGGCTATCCCGAAGTCAACATCGGCTTTGTGCCGGCCATGGTCATGGCGATCTTGCGGCGGTCGATCTCTGAAAAAGCCGCGTTGGAGCTGGTCGTAACCGGCGAGATTATCTCTGCGGCTCGCGCTCAGGAGATTGGACTGATTCATCGCGTCTATCCCGATGTGCGCTTTCAAGAAGAAGTCAACGCCTACGCGTCAAAGCTGGCGGCGAAATCGGCTTCGGCGGTAACGTTGTCCAAGCGCCTTCTTTACAACATGGACTCCATGTCTTTTGAAGCCGCTCTGGCGGCGGGCGTCGATACCAACGCCATCGCCCGCATGACGGAAGACTGCCGTCGTGGTATCGAGAAATTCATGAAGAAGGCCTGAAGCTCTCCTTCCTCAGAAAGCGCCAGGATCTTAGGCTACCGAGGACGAAAACACCTACGCCCCCGCAGCCTTCTGCTTGTCAAAGTCGGCGAACTTTTTGCCTTCCTCCGCCAGCTTCTTGAGCAGCGGCGCCGGCTCCCACCAAAATCCGTGCTGGCCGTGGAACTCCGCGATGCGATCGTAGACCTTCTTCAACCCCACGGTATCGGCGTACCACATCGGTCCACCGCGATGCGCGGGAAAGCCGTAGCCGTTCAGATAGATGATGTCGATATCGACGGCCCTGAGCGCATAACCCTCCTCCAGAATGCGGGCGCCCTCGTTCACCAGCGCATAAATACAGCGGTCGACGATTTCCTCTTTCGAGATCTGCCGCTGCTTGATCCCGGCCTCGGCTGCCCATTGGCTCACCAGCCGCGCCACTTCAGGATCGGGAATCGCACGGCGGTTTTCGTCGTACTTGTACCATCCGGCGCCGGTCTTTTGTCCGTAGCGCCCGAGTTCGCAGAGCTTGTCTTCCGCGATCGGCTGGCGAACACCTGGTTTCTCCAGATGTTTGAACTCTTTGCGGATGCGCCAGCCCACGTCGAGGCCCGCCAGGTCCCCGACAGCCATCGGGCCCATGGCCATGCCGTAATCGTAAAGGGCCGAGTCGACGGCTTCGACCCTGGCGCCTTCTTCGGCCAGAAACTGGGCTTCGCGCCGATAGGGTCCGAACATGCGGTTACCGACAAATCCTCGGCAATTCCCTACCAGAACGCCGATCTTGCCGATCTTCTTGGACAGTTGCATGCAAGTGGCGATGACTTCCTTACTACTGGCCTTGCCGCGCACGATTTCGAGTAGCCGCATCACGTTGGCGGGACTGAAAAAGTGCGTCCCGATCACCGACTCGGGCCGTTTCGTAGCACTGGCAATCTCATCGACATTGAGGGTCGAAGTATTGCTGGCTAGAATCGCGCCCGGCTTAGCAACCTTGTCCAATTCGCCAAAAACCTGCTTTTTGAGCGCCATGCCCTCGAACACAGCTTCGATCACCATGTCAGCCTTGCTGAACCCGTCGTAGCTCAGAGTCGGCGTGATCAGTTTGAGCCGCTCTTCGACGAACTCCTGGGTAAAGCGGCCGCGCTTGACCGACGTATCGTAGTTCTTGCGGATGGTGTTCATTCCTTTGTCGAGCGCCGCCTGATCGGTCTCTTTGATCAATACCGGGATGCCGGCGTTCGCGAACGACATGGTGATGCCGCCGCCCATGGTTCCAGCCCCCACCACCGCCACCGACTTCACCGGAATCTGTGGCGTTTCCCGGGGAACATCGGGAATCTTGGCCACCTCGCGTTCACCGAAAAAGACGTGAATCATGGCCTTCGACTGATCAGAGAAGAGGCACTCGACGAACAGCTTGTTCTCCGCTGCCACGCCGTCATCAAAAGGCAACTTGGTGGCTGCTTCGACAGCGTCGATGGCAGCTTGCGGGGCCATCATCCCTCGAGCCTTCTTGCGCGCGGCATCGCGAGCGGCCGCGAAAATAGGAGCGTTGGTTTCGGGCGTGCCGAGCTTCTCGTTGCGTTCGCGGGTTTTTGGCGCAGGCTTGCCAGCGATTTCGCGGGCAAAGGCCAGCGCGCCACTCAAGAGGTCGCCCTCGATCAGTTTGTCGACGATCCCGTATTTCAGCGCTTCTTTGGCGCTAATCGGGTTGCCGTCGGCGCACATCTCTACAGCTTTGGCCACGCCTGCGAGCCGGGGCAGCCGCTGCGTACCCGCCGCACCAGGAATGATGCCCAGTTTCACCTCGGGCTGGCCAACCTTGGCGCCGGGAGCAGCCACGCGATAATGACCGGCCATCGCCAGCTCCAGGCCGCCGCCAAAAGCTGTGCCGTGAATGGCCATCACGATCGGCTTGGGGCAGTCTTCCATGCGCTTGAGCATGGGAACAAACTCAACGCCGCGCCGGGTCTGGCCTGAGGTGATCTTGCCAAACTCCTTGATATCGGCGCCGGCCACAAAGGTCGTCCCGCTGCCAATCAACACTGCAGCCTTCACGCTGGGATCTTTGCCGATCTCGTCGATGGCGTCGGAGATTCCTTCCGGCACTCCCGGACTCAGGGCATTCACCGGCGGGTTGTTAATGGTGATGATGGCAATATCGTTGTCTTTGCTGATTTGGACCAGGTCGCTCATGGCGTGACCGTGACTCTCCTCGTTGATATCTTGTAGGAACCAAGTTCTACTTCGGCGCCATCCTTATTGCTCCATCCAACCGGATGGTTTCGCCGTTGAGCATATTGTTCTCGACGATCTGCTGCACGAGGGCCGCATACTCGCGCGGCTGACCCAGTCGTTTCGGGAACGGCACCTGCTCGCCGAGCGAGAGACGTGCCGGCTCGGGCAGCGCTCCCAGTAACGGCGTATCGAAAATCCCCGGCGCGATGGTGACCACGCGGATGCCGAATCGCGCCAACTCCCTGGCCAGAGGCAACGTCATAGCGACGATCCCGCCCTTTGAAGCCGAGTAGGCCACCTGACCGATCTGCCCGTCGAAGGCGGCAACAGAAGCTGTGGTCACGACAACGCCACGGCCGCCGTCTTCATCCGGCGCATTGCGACTCATGAGTTCCGCGGACTGGCGGATCACGTCAAAGCTTCCCACCAGATTCACCTGAATTACGCGGAGATATCTTTGCAGGTCGTGCGGACCTTCCTTGCCGAGAAGCCTCTCAGCAACGCCGATACCGGCTGCGGTCACGGCAATGTGAAGACCGCCGAACTTCGCGGCCGCTTCGGCTACGGCGGCCCGCACCTGGTCTGGGTTGGTAACATCGGTCTTGGCGAACGCGGCGGCGCTACCCAGCTCCTGTGCGAGCTTCTGGCCGGCGTTGTCATTGACGTCGGCAATCACCACCTTCGCGCCTTGAGAGACCAGCATGCGCACCGTAGCCGCTCCCAACCCGGATGCGCCTCCGCTCACCAGTGCGCTCTTCCCTTTAATGTTCATGAATGTGTGGGTTCCTTCCAGTACTCTTTTCTCGCCGCGAGTTCACGCAGAACGCGAATTAAATTCGACTGGCTCTAGTTCATATCCATTCGCGGCGAACTCGTCACTCGAACCGTTCGATGATCGTGGCATTGGCCAGGCCTCCGCCTTCGCACATGGTCTGCAATCCGTAGCGCCCTCCCGACCGTTCGAGCTCGTGCACCAGGGTCGCCATCAAGCGCGCGCCGCTCGCGCCCAGCGGATGTCCGAGGGCAATGGCGCCTCCATTCACATTCACGCGCGAAAGATCGGCCTGAGTCTCTTTCTGCCAAGCCAGCACGACACTCGCAAAGGCCTCGTTGATCTCGATGCGGTCCATGTCTTCGAGTTTCAGCCCTGCACCTTCCAGTACCCGGCGCGTAGCCGGGATTGGCGCGCTCAGCATGAGCACTGGGTCCTCGCCCGCCAGGGCAAAGGCCGTGAATCGGGCCAGAGGCTTATATCCCAACCGTTCAGCGATCGAGCGTTTCATGATCAGTACTGCTGCGGCGCCATCGGTGATCTGCGAGGAGTTCGCGGCGGTCACGACGCCGTCGGCTTTAAAGACCGTCTTCAGCGTGGCCATCTTCTCTAGAGTCGTATCCGGACGAATGCCTTCGTCACGCGAAACCTGGGCCGTTGTCCCATCTTCCCGTGTGACGGGCGTGGGCAGAATCTCGCGGCAGAACCAGCCTTGCTCGGTCGCCCGCGCCGCCCGGCGATGGCTTTCCAGACTGTATTTATCGAGAGTGACGCGGTCGAGCTTCCAGCGTTCGGCCATCATCTCGGCGCTGATCCCCTGGTTAAACTGGATATTGTTATAACGGCGCATCATGGCCGGGCCAAACGGCCGGCCCGGTCCGTTCGCGGCTGAAGCGCCCATGGGAACTCGGGTCATGCTCTCGACGCCGCAAGCGATCACCACATCGTAGCTGCCGGCAATTACGCCCTGGGCTGCAAAGTGGATGGCCTGCTGGCTGGAGCCGCATTGCCGGTCGACGGTCGTCCCGGGAACCGACTCGGGGAATCCTGCCGCCAGCACCGCATTGCGTGCCACATTGAGTGACTGCTCGCCCACCTGCATGACGCAGCCGGCGATCACGTCGTCAACCAGCTCTGGTTTGAGTTTGTTGCGCTGAACCAGCCCGCTCAGCGTGTGGCCCAGAAGATCCACCGGGTGCCAGCCCTTCAACATGCCCTCGCGGCGCCCCATCGGGGTGCGTACGGCGTCAACGATTACAGCTTCGTGAGTCATAGGTTTCTCGTCCGCGATACATACTACCAGCCAGCCGGAGGGTTGGTCATCTGTCGGTGGCAGGTGGGGCTTCAGCTTCGCCGGCGCGTTGTTCGCTGACAACAGCTATAACTAACGCCCCGCGGCCTTGGGCGACGCCACAGGAACCGCCGCAACAAATGCTCGCACGTCAGCCGCGCTCTGGTCGGCCACTTCCTCCATGGGAATGTGCCCGCAATGGTCGTAGATGATAACCCTTGCGTTGGGCATCTTCTCGGCGTAAACCCCGGCTAAGCGCACAGGGATCAACGCGTCCTCACGGCCCCACAGAACCAGGGTTGGGACGCTGATCTGGTGAAGCTGGTCCATCAATGCCGGATCGAAGAGCGGACTGCGGAAGCGGGCAAAGGTCGCATCCGGGGTCCCGGGACGCCGGTTGAGCTCCCAGTACCGGTCGACCATCTCCGGCGTGACCAGCGACTTATCATAAAAAGCGGCCTCGAGCGTTTTCTCAAACAACGCACGCGGAGCGAAATGGCGGAGGATGGGGGCGGCGATCGGGCTGCGCGCCAGACGAAAGCCAAGCGGTGGAGTCATATCGACGCCGGGCATGGTCACTCCGGCGGCATCGACCAGGATCAGCTTCGATACCCGGTCGGGATGCGCCAGGGCGAAGCGCCAGGCTACGTGGCCGCCAATGGAGTTACCGCCGACGACGAAAGGTCGTTCGATGCCGAGCGTGCGAGTAAAGCTTTCAACAAAGGCCACCATGCCTTCCACGCTGTAATCACCTTCAACCGTGGCGCCAGTGAGCCCGTGTCCTGGCAGGTCAACCGAGATCACGCGCATGGTTGTCCGCAATCTCTGCGCCCATGGCTCCCAGGTATGGAGTGAGGCATTCGACCCGTGCAGCAAAACCAGGAGGGGAGCGGCGGGATCGCCCGTGGTCGCCGGGTAGTCGCGAAAGTGCGCCACCGTCCCACCGGGAAGTTTGAGGAACTTGGATGGCGGCTGACCATACTTGGCCGCCAGCGTTGCCGCCGGTACTTCCGGGGTGGAGAAAAACAGCAACAGGACGCCCAACCCCGCGCCGGCGACCACGAGCAGTCCGGCGATGATCCAAAGCAGGTTTTTGAGGAATCGTTTCATAAAGACTGGCAAGCCAGGCAGGCTCAGGGGCTACGAGAACCGGCATTCTACACCAGATCCGTTCTCGACCGCCCCGAGTCCGAATGATGCCACCTGGATTCCTTCTTGACGCTTCGCTTTCCGGTTCAGCTGCCATCGCCGTTCTGAGACTCGGCATCACATTCAGATGTGCCGTCTCAAGACTCGTCCGCCCAGCCGACCGCCGCGGTTTTGTTTCAGAACGTGCGCATCTTCGATGGCAAAAGCAGTATGCTCTCGGCGCCCGCCAATGTCCTGGTGCGCGGCAACAAGGTCGAGAAAATCTCAGCGGCGCCGATCACTGTCGATCGTAACGCCAGCACCCGGATCATCGACGGCGGTGGCCGCACGCTCATGCCCGGCCTGATCGACGCCCATTGGCACGCCACCATGGCGGCCATACCGTTGAATGATTTGCTGACCGCCGACGTCGGCTACCTCAGTCTGGTCGCCGGGCAAGAAGCTGGCAATACCCTGATGTGGGGCTTCACCAGCATCCGCGACCTGGCAGGTCCGAGCTTCGGTCTCAAGCGCGCCATCGATTCGGGCGTTATCCCCGGCCCAAGGATCTGGCCTTCCGGCGCCATGATCTCGCAAACCAGCGGCCACGGCGATTTCCGCATGCCTCACGAAGTCCCCAAAGCGACCTGCGCACCGCTCAGCCACGGTGATGTCTTAGGCGGGGGCGCGATTGCCGACGGCCCGGACGAGGTTCGTCTCCGCGCCCGCGAGCAGCTCAGGATGGGGGCCAGCCAGTTGAAGCTAGCCGCCGGTGGTGGCATAGCCTCCGACTACGACCCCATCGACGTGGCCCAGTACACCGAAGCCGAGTTTCGCGCTGCTGTCGAAGCTGCGGAGAACTGGGGCACCTACGTCACCGTGCACGCCTACACGCCGCGCGCGATCCAGACCGCAATCCGGGGCGGCGTCAAGTGCATTGACCACGGGCATCTGATCGATGAGACGACCGCCCAGCTGATGGCCGGCGCGGGTATCTGGCTCAGCCTGCAGCCGTTCCTCGACAATGAGTACGCCCACAAAATCCCGAACCCGGCAGGACGAGCCAAACAGCTTGAGGTATTCGCGGGAACCGACATCGCTTATAAGCTGGCAAAGAAGTACAAGATTAAGACCGCCTTCGGCACGGACATCCTGTTTGATCCCAAGATGACGGTCCATCATGGCGCACTCCTGGCCACGCTGGCGCGCTGGTACACGGCCGCGGAAATTCTGACAATGGCCACCAGCACCAATGCCGAGCTTCTGGCTTTATCCGGACCCCGTAATCCTTATCCCGGCAAGCTCGGTTTAGTCGAAGAAGGCGCGCTGGCTGATTTATTGATGGTTGAAGGCGACCCGATTGCCGACATTCAGCTGGTCGCCGACCCGGCCAAGAATTTCGTGGTCATCATGAAGGACGGTCGGATCTCGAAGAACACGGTCGGCGCCGCAAAGGCCGGGCATCGGAAAACCGCGGTGATCCGCTGACGCCGCTAAAGCGTCACCTGGACTTTGATGATGGCTTCTGACCGGCCATGGCAGTTCTTTCAAGCAATTAGGCTGCATCCATCATCTTCCTGCTCGTCGTCCGCATTGGCGACCTCTTTCCGCTCGTCAACGATTTCTCTGTGCTGCTCTTCAAAAGCATCTCTTTCTTTCTTACTCTCGCGAACCGCCAGCAATTC
>DATDGP010000231.1:0-22256 GCA_036522035.1 Terriglobales bacterium | reverse complement strand
CCATGAAGGCTGTCACTGCATTTTGTAATCCTCAGTAGGAATATCAGGAATCGCCCGGCCTGGCATGTCAAGTCCGACGGCGGAGCCATTTCCAAGCTGTCGCCTTTGTAAGCCCCATTTGCACCTTGGCGGTGCGTCTCGTTACATCTCATCCTCCCGTTGGGGTTCACCAGCTCAAAAGACTTGTCAAGCGAGGCCACCATGCAAATCAGTACGGCGGGTAAAGTGAAAGTTCTCCGTCAATCCGCGATCCTATTCGCGCTGCTCTCGGCGTGGGTCCTGGCGGCGGCGCCCGCACAGGCACAGACCCTGGTCTCGATCGCCGTAACGCCGGCCAGTGCGTCTGTGGCCAGCGGCATGACGCAACAGTTTACGGCCACGGGCACTTACAGCGACAGCAGCACTCAGAACCTCACGAGCTCGGTGACGTGGAGTTCAACCAGCACAGCCGTGGCGAGCATTAACAACGTGGGCTTGGTAACCGGCCTTGCGGTAGGCAGCACCACCATTGAGGCCGTCTCGGGCTCAATCAGCGGTTCCGCAGCTCTGACAGTAACGGCATCCGGCCTGGTCGGTTATTGGACCTTTAACGACGGATCGGGCACCACCGCCGTGGATTCCTCGGGCAACGGCAATACCGCCACCCTAGTGAACGGCGTTAGTTGGGTGACGGGCAAAATCGGGGATGCGGTCTCGGCCAACGGGGTGAATCAGTACGCGAGCATCCCCACGATCAATCTCAGCGGTACCAGTGCCGTGACCTGGGCGGCCTGGGTGAATCGCACTTACTCGACCTCCGGGGGGCATACGCTGTTTGAAGACAGCACCAACTTCAACAACTCCACCACGGGTTTCGGCTTCTTCCCCGACGATCCCAGCTGTGGCGGGATCGCGACCGGCGTCAACGGCAACGTGGGCTACACGCTCAATTGCTACAATCAGCCCTCGTCGGGGGCCTGGCATCACCTTGCCGTGGTCTACGACAAGACCAAGCCGGGCAGCAGTGTGATCTCGCTCTACATCGACGGCGTTTTACAGACGCCCACGCGGCAGCCCGACACCAGCACCAACACCAACGCCTTTGGCAATAACCCCCTCTACTTGTTCTCCCGCGGCGGCACCCAGGAGTACACCGCTGGTGAAGTGGATGACCTGCGTCTTTACAACCAGGCCTTGTCGGCTTCTCAGATCCAGCAGATCTACCAACAAGGGACTCCGAGCCTGGTATCGATTGCGGTGACGCCGGCCAACGCCTCCATCGCCAAGGGCACGACGCAGCAGTACACCGCAACTGGAACTTACAGCGACAGCAGCACCCAGAACCTGACCAGTTCTGCCACCTGGACTTCCACCAGCACCGCCACAGCCACGATTAACAGCAGCGGGCTGGCGACCGCGGTAGCCACCGGCAACACCGCGATTCAGGCCACTTCGGGCTCGATCACGGGCTCCACCGGCCTGACGGTCACGCCAGCGGTTCTGGTGTCGATTGCGGTGACACCCGCCAACCCTTTGATCGCCAGCGGTACCACGCAGCAGTTCACGGCCACCGGGACCTATAGCGATAGTAGTACCCAGAACCTGACGAGTTCGGTGACCTGGAGTTCCACGAACACCGCTGCGGCCACCATCAGCAGTGCCGGACTGGCCACCGGCGTGGCCACCGGCAGCACCACCATTCAGGCCACTTTGGGCTCCATTAAGGGCTCCACGGGTCTGACGGTAACCGCCACACTGGTGTCCATAACGGTGACGCCGGCCAACCCTTCGATTGCGGCGGGCGCCACCCAGCAGTTCACGGCCACCGGAACCTATAGCGACAGCACCACGCAGAACGTTACAAGCCTGGCGGCCTGGACGTCGACCAACACCGCGGTGGCGACGATCAACGCCAGTGGCCTGGCCACCGCGGTGAGCACAGGCAGTACCACGATTCAGGCAACGTACGGAGGATTCACAGGCTCCACGGGCCTGACGGTGACGACGGCGGTGCTGGTGTCGATTGCGGTCACGCCGGCCAACGCCTCCATCGCTACGGGCGGCACCCAACAGTTCACCGCCACGGGGACCTATAGCGACAACAGCACCCAGAACCTGACCGGTTCGGTGACCTGGTCTTCCACGAACACGGCAGTGGCCACGATCACGGGCGCCGGGCTGGCGACGGCGGCTGCCCTCGGGACTACCACCATCCAGGCGGCATCGGGATCGATCACTGGCACCACCACCCTGACGGTGACGTCGACGATACCCGGTCTGGTCGGCTGGTGGAAGTTTGACGACGGATCGGGCACCACCGCCGTGGATTCCTCGGGCAACGGCAATACCGCCACCCTAGTGAACGGCGTCAGTTGGGTAACAGGCGAGACCGGAGGCGCCGTCTCCGCCAACGGCGTCAACCAGTACGTCAACACCCCCTCGATCAACCTCAGTAGCACCAATGCGGTTACGGTTGCACTGTGGGTGAACAGGACCTACTCGACTGTTGGGGGCCATACCCTATTCGAGGACAGCACCAATTTTAACAATTCTACGACCGGCTTCGGCCTGTTCCCTGACGAGTCCGCGTGCAACGGCATTATGGTGGGCTTGAATGGAAACGTAGGATATACCATTAATTGTTATACCCAACCGACTTCGGGCGCCTGGCATCACCTCGCTGCCGTTTACGACAAGAGTCAGTCAGGAAGCAACGAGGTGAGCTTCTATATCGACGGCGTCTTACAGACACCCACAAAGAACGACCTTGCGGCAAATAACACCAACGATTTCGGTCCCAACCCCATTTATCTTTTCGCGCGAGGCGGTACCACGGGCTTCAATGCCGGTACGGTCGACGACCTGCGACTTTACAGCCAGGCACTCACAGCCGCACAGATTCAGCAGATCTACAAGTCGGGCCTCAGTGAAGCCGCACTTACCATCACTATGAACCCGGCTAGTGTGGTAGCCGGAGGGGTCTCGACAGGAACTGTGACGCTGCAGAATACGGCGCCGACCGGCGGAGCCGTGGTGACCCTCTCAAGCAGCAACCCGTTAGTGGCTAGTGTGCCGGCGAATGTTACCGTACCAGCAGGCTCCACCACTGCCACATTCACTGTTAACACTAACAACGTGAGTAACCCGACTACGCTTGTTATTTCCGGCACCTACGTCGCGACAAACACAACCAATCTCACAGTTACTCCTGCCCTCGGGCAGTTCGTGCAAGGAGCAGGGTGCGACAGCGGTGCGGCGTCGTCTTCCTCGTGCGGTCAAAATGGCAACTCGACCACGGGGAATCTTATTCTGGTGTTCAATCACTGGGATAATCAAACGATTACTGTTTCCTCAATTTCGGACAACTTGGGGAACACCTACGTGCCTATCGGCGGGCCCGTAAATTCGGGGCCGACGGCGCGTTTCCAGGCATGGTATGCCAAAAACATCAAGGGAGGTTCGCCGCTGGAGGTGACGGCGACTTACTCCGGGAAGACGACCTCGTTTTCTCTGGTGGACGTGTTCGAATACTCCGGCTTAGATACATCTGCACCGCTGGATGTCTTCGCCTCGGCTGCCGGCAGCGGCATGGCCCAAAACAGCGGGCCTTCGCCGACCACAACAGCGAGCAACGAGACTATTCTCGGATTGTTCGGTTATTCCTCCTTCGCAAGCCCCTACACCGCCGGAGCCGACTACACTTTCGTTGGTTACGAGGCTTCTTCTATGTTGGAAGACCGGTCCGTGACCGCCACAGGAAGCTATGCCGCCACAGCGAGTTCCAGTGTTTCGACGAATTGGGCGGCATTCGTGATCGGCTTCAAGAACGCCTCCCAGCCGGGTGCGATGTCTCAGGTGGCTAGCGATAGCTTCAGTCGCGCCAATGCTTCCACCCTCGGCCTCAATTGGACCCCCCTGGTGGGGGTTAGCACCAACGTCGCTCTTCAGATCGTCAACAACCAGGTCGAGGCTACCGCGGTCAGCCCAAGCGTAGCGAAGGAAATGTACTACGGAGGCCTGAACTGGACTCCCGACCAGTACAGTCAAGTGCAGATTGTGGCTGCCAGCGGCACCGGCTATGAAGGTCCTGCCGTCCGTATGACTTCTAACGACACCCATTACGCCTGTGTGGTGTATAGCCTAGGGTCGGGAAGCGCTTCCGTGGGCATCGTTCGCGACGTGGCCGGCACCTATTTAACTCTTGCCAATTCGATAACGGCTACGGTCACGGCTGGCGACACTGTCCAATGTATCGCTCAGGAAACAAGTCTTACCATGATCGATCAGACCACCTCGACCGTGCTGCTGACGGCGTCCGACGATGTCATCCCAAGTGGATATCCTGGATTGGTCGATTCCGCAGGCTCCGGATCCGTCACAAACTACGTGATGGCGAACTGGACGGCGGGGGCGAGTGCGGCACTTCTCTCAGTGCAGCAGCTCGCCAGCGATAATTTCAATCGGGCAAACGCTCTCAATCTCGGTCCGAATTGGGATATCGGCACCGGCCACGGGCCCATCCAAATCGTTAGCGACCAGATCCAGCCTTACCCTGCCGGCGGCACTCCGCCTTCCAAGGAACACTACGTCGCCGCTGGACCTTTTCCGAACGATCAGTGGTCCCAGCTTCAAGTTGTATTTGAGGACGAAGTCGGAGACGTGGCGGCCGAGGTGCGCGCTTCGGACACAGCTGACAACATGTATGTGTGCGATGTGAATGTCACCGGCCCTGCAGGCGCCGCTGAGACCAGGCTTGACATGGTGATGAATGGAACGATCAATACTCTGGTAACTGACCAGAAGTGGTCCCAGGTTTCGCCGGGCGACTACATCCGTGGCCAGGCGCAGGGCAACCTCATAAGTCTGATTGATGTCACCACAGGCCAACTACTACTCACTGCGTTTGACACAACATGGACTTCGGGTTATCCCGGCATCTCGATGCAGGCTCTTACCGGAAATCCCCCGGATCACATTGCCGCAAACTGGTCAGGTGGTGGCTTCTAGAGCAGAGGCACGATCACCACGGGAAGGACTCCGGCCTTACGCTGGCTGTGGCCGCTCACCTTCAGCGGCAAGAGTTGGCCGGATCTCCTTGTGAATCAAGATTCGTAAGGCCGTTTGCCGCATGAGCAGCGTCGCCTAAGGGGTGCACATATCCGAAGTCTGACCCGTCGCTATCGCTCGCAGCCCGAAAACTCCGCTTTCACTGGAAGGGTAACACCATGTCGCCATTAGAAGCCGATACGATCGTTAGCATCCCGAAAAACGGAATGATAACGCGACCCGCGCCCGTTTCCCTTATTGAGTTTCCAAAAATCAAGGATCATCGGGGCAATCTTAGCTTCATTGAAGGGTGCCGGCATCTCCCGTTCCCGATCAGGCGCGTCTACTACCTTTACGACGTACCCGCCGGGGAGACACGCGGCGGTCACGCACATAGGAATTTGCAGCAGTGCATCATTGCCGCATCTGGCAGCTTCACGGTTGTCGTCGATGACGGAGATACTCGACAGGAGTTCTTCCTGAACCGGCCACATTACGGCTTATATATACCGCGAATGATCTGGCGCGAGCTGGAAAACTTTTCGTCAGGCTCAGTCTGCCTGGCTATCGTTTCGGAGGAATACGATGAGTCTGACTACTACAGAGACTATGATGAGTTCCTTGAAGCTCTCAGAAAAGAGCACTCAGGTTCCCTTCCTTAACCTGCGTGCCACTTATTCGGAGCTCAAAGAGGAGATTGATGAGGCTGTCGCCCGGGTTCTGGAGAGCGGCGGGTTCATTCTCGGCCGCGAGGTTGAAGCATTCGAGAACGAGTTTGCCGAGTATCTCGGCGTCAAGCACTGCGTCGGGGTCAGCAGCGGGCTCGATGCACTTCACGTCGCGCTTCGAGCGCTCGGAGCCGGACCAGGCGACGAGGTGCTCGTCCCGAGCAACACCTACATCGCAACTTGGCTGGCGGTCAGTTATGCAGGAGCTGTGCCCGTGCCGGTGGAACCGGACGAGTACACTTACAACGTCGATCCCGCCCGGATTGAAGCGGCCATCACCGAACGCACGCGGGGAATCATTCCGGTGCACCTCTACGGCCAGGCCGCGGACATGGACACAATCCTCGAAATCGCGCGCAAGCACAACCTTTGGGTCCTGGAAGACGCAGCCCAGGCTCACGGCGCCCGCTATAAGGGAGTGCGTGTCGGCGGCCTGGGAGACATCGCCGGCTGGAGCTTCTACCCGGGAAAGAACCTCGGAGCTTTTGGCGATGGCGGCGCCGTAACTACCAATGACGACGAACTGGCGGACCGTGTGCGCGTCCTGCGGAACTACGGGTCACGCTTCAAGTACTACAACGAAGTGAAGGGCCTCAACAGCCGGCTGGACGCCATCCACGCGGCCATTCTTCGAGTAAAGTTGGGCTGCCTCGACGAGTGGAACGACCGGCGCCGTCAGATTGCGGCGTGGTACGGGGAATCACTGCGCCGCTCCGGCCTGGTACTACCCTACGTTCCTGCGTGCGCAGAGCCTGTCTACCACCTTTACGTGGTGCGATGCCAACAGCGGGACGTCCTTCAGCAGCACCTTAAGAGTCTTGGTGTAGAAACCCTGATTCACTATCCTGTACCTCCGCATCTCCAGCAGGCCTACCGTGAAATGGGGCTGGGCGAAGGAAGCCTGCCTCTCAGCGAGAGACTTCACCAGGAAGTCCTGAGCCTTCCGATGGGACCGCACCTAAGTACCACAGAAGCGGCAGCCGTAAGCGAAGCCGTCCGCGAGTTTGCCTGATGAAGTCGATTTTCCGAGCCACCGCCGTTCTGAGCGGCAGCTCCATGGTCACCATTCTTTTGGGTTTGGTGTCGGCCAAGGTGATGGCCACGGTGCTACAGCCGGCCGGCTACGGATACTACGGCCTGCTGCAGAGCTTCGTGACTCTGGCCGCCATGGTGACGGGCGTGGGGATGGCAAGCGGACTGGTCCGGATGGGAGCCGGTGCGGTCGCCCGCGGCGATAACATGACCATCGCAGGCCTGCGTCGTGGCGCATGGCTTCTTTTCGGCGGGCTGGGAGCCGTCGCGCTGGCGCTGTTGGCTGCGTTTCGCGTGACTGTCAGCCGCTGGACACTGGGAAGCGGGGACCATTCGAAAACCATCCTGCTCATGGGAATAGCCCTGCTTTTCACCGTGGCCCTCAATGTTCAGACGGGAACGCTCAATGCTTACCACCGCGTACCGGCGCTGGCCAAATACGCGGTCGCGAACGCGGTATTGGGCGCTGCTGTGAGCATTACCTGCGTTCTGACGTGGAGCGTGCGGGGTATCGTTCCCGCCGTGATCGGAGGAGCCATCGCCAGTTGGGCCGCTTCCGGGTACTTCCTTCACCGCGAGGTGGGCAGGGTGCAGGTGCGCCCGCCATGGAGTGACATTCTGAAGGCAGCTTGGTCGCTTCTGCGCTTCGGTGGGCCCTTCACGGCTAGCATGGTGATAGGTACAGGGGTGCAGCTCATCCTGCCGATGGTCGTTTTGCACCTGCTGAGCCCCGAAAGTGTCGGCTACTACAAGGCCGCGGCGGCGATTTCCGTTGGCTATCTCGGGTTCCTGGTGACCGCCATGAGCCAGGACTACTACCCCCGGGTGTCCGCTGTCAAGGACCAACCACAGGCTCTGATCGGCCTCATCAATGAGCAACACCGGCTCATCATGCTCTTGGCTGCTCCCGTGATCCTGGGCACGCTGGCCCTTGTGCCCTATCTCGTGCCCCTTGTCTTCTCGCACAGGTTCACTCCGACAGTCGAAATCCTGGAATGGCAGCTCATCGGCGACCTGTTCAAGTTTTCCAGTTGGACAATGGCCTACGCCATTCTGGCGCGTTGTGGGAGCTCAGTCTACTTCCTTACGGAGTCCATTGGTGGGTTTGCCACCATAGTGACCACCTGGCTGGCAGTACACTGGTTTGGGCTGCCCGGCCTTGGGATCAGTTTTCTCCTGACTTATATCATTTATTACCTCGCCGTTTGGGTGATCATCCGTCGGGAGTTGCCGCTAAAGTGGACCGCGGCTAACAAGAAGATGCTCTCTGCGGCCGTTGCCGCCGCCTTGGCGATCCGTGTTGTATCCTACACGCCGCTGGCGCACTTCCGGACGCCGCTGGCCTTGGGGCTGGCGGCAATATTCGGCGGGTGGAGCCTCACGGTCTTGTGGGGCGAATACATAAACAGAAGTGGAACCCGCCGTAGCAAAGGGTTTTTTGTCAAGGGCGAGAGCACGCCCGTTACTCCTTAACGGCGTGTCCGTGTCTCCGCTCAATTCCTCAACACTAGGATTTTGGTGCCATGATTAGCAGCATACCGGCTGTACAACCCGCATCAGCTTGCGAGCACGAACGCGCTCCACTCCCGAGCCGCTGGCGATGGTCCCTGGTTGTGGCGGTCAACAACGACAGCGTACTCAGCAACACCCTGTTGGCTTCGCCTGTTATCGGCGAGCGATGCCAGGTGATCGCGAAGCGCGGTTTTCCGTGCGCGGGCCAAGCCTACAACAGTGGGCTCGCTGACGCGCAACATGACGTCGTTGTATTCGCCCACCAAGATGTGTATCTTCCCCAAGACTGGCTAACCAATCTTGAATGCGCGTTGGCGCAATTGAGCATAGACGATCCCAATTGGGGAGTTCTCGGAGCGTTCGGGGTCACGAAAAAACACCCGGTCGAGTTGCTCGGATATTGCTATTCGACCGGGCTCAAGAGAGTCCTAGGGGCGCCGTTTGCCAAGCCCATCCTTGCCCGGTCGCTGGATGAGATGGTGTTGGTTGTGCGCCGATCCTCCAGGCTCGCCTTCGACGAACGCCTTCCCGGTTTCCACCTGTACGGCACGGACATCTGTCTCGAAGCTGAAGCCAGAGGGATCTCAAGTTACGTCGTTTCAGCGTTTTGCATACACAATGCCAACGGTATCAGGTATCTTCCGGCAGATTTCTGGCGAGCCTATTTCTACCTTCGGCGCAAGCGGTGGCGCGCATTGCCGGTCACGACATGCTGTACGACCATCACGAAGTGGTGCCTCCCGGTGGCCCAGCGCGTTGCGGTGGAGCTCACGCACAGGCTTCGTAGGCCTGATGTCGGGGTCCGTTGCGACGAAATGAGTGCCCTTTATCGGCACGTCATGCAAATGGAGCAAGGCAGGTGCCCTGGAACTGCGGCTCTTGCCACACCCCGCAGTGGTTCTGATGACGCCTCCGTCAGGCCCCTGAAGAAAGCTGATCATGTTGGCGCATAACGATCCAGTTCAAATCGGCGTGCTCGGCGCCGCATTCGAGACGCCTAATATGGGGGTCAGCGCCCTGGCGGCAGGGGCCATCCGATGCGCGCTATCAACCTATCCGCAAGCCACCGTGTTCTTCCTGGACTATGGACGAAAAAGTACGGTCCGCACACTTCAGGTGGAGGGCAAGCGCGCGTCGGTTCGGCTCGTGAACCTGAGATTCTCTAAACGGCTCTATCTGCCCAACAACATCGCGCTTTTGATCATGATCGCTGCCCTGCTGAGGATCATACCTTCCCGAAGGATGCGGGACTGGCTGGCAGCCAGGAACCGGTGCCTGCGCGAGATTTGCCGTGCCGACGTCTTGGCGTCCGTGGCCGGGGGTGACAGCTTCAGCGACATTTACGGCCTTGGCCGATTCGTCTACATTTCGTTACCTCAGATACTGGTTATTCTGCTCGGTAAGAGACTGATTCTGTTGCCGCAGACTTATGGGCCCTTTAACGGGAAGATCTCCCGCGCGTTGGCGAAATACATTGTTGGCTGCGCTGAACGGGTATACGCGCGAGACTACCGCGGTCTTCGCGAGTTAAGCGGCCGCGGCACGCCCTCAACCAATGCTGCCTTCTGCTACGACATGGCCTTTGGCCTGGAGCCCACCCCACCGCCGGAAGTGAATGTGGCCGGGCTGTCGATTGGAAGCGAACGCAAGTCGGGTCTGGTCGGCCTCAATGTCAGCGGATTGCTTTTCATGGCCGCCTATACGCACAACAATGCGTTCAGCCTACGCTCTGACTATCAGGGTTTGGTTCACGACCTTATTGATTTCCTGATCTCCAAGAAGGGCGCGGAGGTTCTCCTGATTCCGCACGTCTTCGGAAACGAGGCAGGATCCGAGAGCGACGTGCCGGCGTGTGAACGTGTGTTTTCAGATCTTGGAGAGAGATACTCCGGCCGGCTGGGTGTGGTACGGGGCTCCTATGACCAGAGCGAGATCAAGTACGTCATTGGCCTGTGTGATTTTTTCATAGGCTCGCGAATGCACGCCTGCATCGCCGCTGTCTCCCAGCACATACCGGCGGTGTCTGTCGCTTATAGCGACAAGTTCCTCGGTGTGATGGAGACCATTGGCATTTGCTCGCTGACTGCTGATGCGCGGAAGCTGGGACGGGACGAGATTCTGAAGGCGGTCGATCAAGCGTATGAGAACCGGCGAATGATCGCCGCAGAGCTTGAGGCCAGGATGCCGCAGGTAAAAGCGTCTGTTTTGAACTTGTTCCATGACGTTCAACTGCTTCCTGGCCGCGCGGCAATCAACGCTCAGCCGGAGGCCTTGCCGGGGAGCGCCTCATGAGACAAAGGACCTTGGGTCGCACCGGGCTGGGCACCAGCGAAATAGGATTCGGCACCTGGGGCATTGGAAACACATCCTGGATTGGGGCTGAGGACCAAACCTCTGTTCGTGCACTTATGGCGGCGCGCGACGCTGGGATCAATTTCTTTGATACCGCGCTGGTTTACGGCCGGGGACACAGCGAGCGGTTGCTGGCAAAAGTGTTCGGTAGGTCAGAGGAGATCCTGATCGCGAGCAAGGTCCCACCCAAGAATGAGTTGTGGCCGGCTCCTTCCCGCATACCACTGCGAGATGTCTTCCCCAAATGGCATGTCCTCGAATGCCTCAGGAAGAGTTTGGCCAATCTGCAGCGGAAGTCGATTGATCTGTATCAATTCCACGTCTGGTCGGACGAATGGGCTGATGATCCTCAATGGCTGGAGACCGTGGAAGAGATTCGGCGCTCGGGCCAAGTGCGATTCATCGGCATATCGATCAACGACCATCAGCCTACGAACATCCTCAAGGCTCTGGCCACCGGCCTGATTGATTCGGTTCAGGTCATTTATAATGTCTTCGATCAGTCGGCCGAAGACGAGCTTTTCCCGTACTGCCAGACACACGACATCGGCGTGATCGCGCGGGTGCCTTTCGACGAGGGCGGCCTCACGGGAGCCATCCATCCGGGTGTTAACTTTCCGGCTGGGGACTTTAGAAACCGCTATTTTGCGGGCAAGCGCAAGAAGCAAGTTTGGGAACGGGTGCAGCGCCTGACGTCGGATGCCGACATCCAACTCCCCGAGTTGCCGGATCTGGCGTTGCGGTTCTGCCTTTCACATGGGGCAGTTGCGACCGTCATCCCCGGCATGCGCACGCCGAGTCATGTCCACAGCAACGTGGCATCCTCGGATGGTGAACCGCTTCCTGATCAGCTCTTGAGTAGCCTGCACGAGCATCGCTGGAACCGGAACTTCTACGATTCGCCGGTCACCTGGGAGGTCCGGGTAAGGGGTAGAGTCCGCCTCGCCGCACAGAGAATCCTACCGCCGGAACTGATCCTGAAGTTTCGCGAGAAGCCGCAAGCGTGAATCAGCTGCGCGACCCTTAGTCGCGCGTTGGCGGCTATCGTCTCGACCGAGTCAAACTACACCATGGCCGTCTACCAACTTGATCCAATACAAGATCACAGGTGGCAGGAATTCTTGCTGAGGCATCCGGATGCTTCCGTGTTCCACACGCCTGCCTGGTTAGAAGCGCTGCGGGACACTTACGGATATGAAAGCGTCGCCTTGACCACAACGGAGCCGGGACAGCCATTGAGAAACGGTTTGGTGCTCTGCCGCGTGAATAGCTGGCTGACCGGATCTCGAATAGTGTCTCTACCCTTCGCAGATCACTGCCAGCCCTTGTTGGACACTCCGGCCGACGTCTCAGATCTGCTGAGCTTCCTCCGGAGCCGCACTGAATCCAGGCGCTGGAAATACGTGGAGTTGCGGCCGCTCCTGCCTCTGGATCATGCACTGGGCCTGAAAGCGGATCTGAGGGAAGGCGCGTCCTTCTGCTTCCATCAACTTGATCTGCGACCCAGCACGGATGAGCTTTTCCGCGTTTTCCATAAGAGCTGCGTCCAGCGCAAACTGCAGCGCGCGGGCCGGGAGGGCCTGGTGATCGAGAGTGGAAGGAGTGATTCTCTTCTCAAGAACCTTTACACCCTTCTGCTACTGACTCGCCGGCGCCATCAACTGCCGCCCCAGCCCTTCGTCTGGTTTCAGAACCTGACTCGCGGCTTTGGCGAAGACCTGGTCATTTGGGTTGCGTCCAAGGACGGGCAGCCCGTCGCCAGTATCCTTACGCTTCGCTATAAGAAAGCCGTGGTTTACAAGTATGGCTGCTCTGACTCGAGGTTTCACAATCTTGGTGGTATGCCCTTTCTGTTTTGGCACGCCATCCAGGACGCCAAGGCGCAGGGTGGAGAAGTGTTCGATTTCGGCCGCTCCGAGCTTGAAAACTCGGGCCTCATCGCGTTTAAGGACCACTGGGGAGGAAGTCGTTCCCAACTGACTTACTACCGGTACGCACGGAATTCTGGAGCGGAGGGCCTCCAGCCCTTCGGAATGGGGCTTGCGCGGAGAGTGTTTTCTTCTCTTCCCGACTTTTGCCTGACCGCAGCCGGCCGCCTCCTCTATCGACACATCGGGTAATCAGTCTTGAGCACATCGATCGACATGGCTGTGCAAGAGCATTTTCGCACCCCAGAAGGTTTCTTTGACTTTGAGCTTCGTGGCGCCCTCTCTGAGAAAGCGGGATACTTCCGGTTTGGCAGCGACACCACTTGCTACGGTCGTCGTTGGGTTGGAGCACCGGCTGAGAGCGGGGGTTCGGAGCCGTACGACGCCCTGCAGGACGTCCAGACAAACGGTGCGAAGTTCCTCGTGCCCTTCGATCCCACGGAGGTTACCGACAATCTTCGCCGGGAGCGATATGTCGAAGTGCGCCGCAACGGGTCCGGCGGGCTGTTTCGTAAGGCCTATTACTTCCTGAGGCCTGCGCTCTCGGTTTCTCTTCGCAAGTATGCGCAGCGGATGTCGTTGCGGGGCTGGGATCGCCGGTCATTTCCGTCCTGGCCGGTGGACCGAGCGGTGGATCGAATCTTTGAAAGGCTCATGTTCCTAACGTTGAAGGCACGGGGACTGGAGGCCGTACCGTTTATCTGGTTCTGGCCCGAGGGCAAGCCGGGCTGCGCAGTCATGACGCATGACGTGGAGACGGCGTCCGGGCTTCGCTTCTGCGGCGCCCTGATGGACCTGAACGATTCTTTCGACGTCAAGTCGTCGTTCCAGATCATTCCCGGAGGCAGGTACACCCCGACTGAAGAACTACGGGCGGCAGTGCGGCAGCGCGGCTTTGAAATCAACGTCCATGATTGGAATCATGATGGCTCCCTCTTCTCCGACCGAGAGATGTTCCTGAAGCGAGCCGCCAAGATCAATGGCGTTGGGGCGCTGTGGAAGGCCGACGGATTTCGTTCAGCCGTGCTTTACCGAAATAGCGAGTGGTATGACACCTTTACGTTTTCCTACGACATGTCAGTGCCCAACGTCGGACATCTGGATCCTCAGCAGGGCGGATGCTGCACGGTGATGCCATACTTCATCGGCCGAATCCTCGAGATTCCTGTAACCACGACTCAGGATTACTCTCTCTTCCACATTCTGAATGACTACTCACTCGATCTGTGGAAACGCCAGGTCGGGGCTATTTTGGAAGGAAATGGTTTGGCGAGCTTCATCGTCCACCCGGACTATCTTCGTAAGGAACGCGCCCTAGCGACGTACACGAAGCTCTTAGAGTTCTTGTGCCGTTTGCGCGCCGAGCAGGACGTCTGGATCGCACGCCCGCAGGACGTGAACCGTTGGTGGCGCGAGCGGAGCCAGATGAAGCTTGTTCGAGAGGGCGACGACTGGCAGATTGACGGACCCGGCAAGGAACAGGCGCGTGTCGCTTACGCGCAGATCCAGGATGGCCGCTTGGTCTATACGACGGTCGCGCCAAGGGCAACAGCGATGGCCTGAGGAAATCGGGCCTCGGCTCGAGCTTGGGCTTGCCTTTGAAGGCGGGACAACGTTAATTCAGATCGATGGCCGAAAGGGACTCGGCCAACGCGGAGGTCGATTAAGAATGAAGGGTGTGATTCTTGCCGGAGGCACTGGTTCGCGTTTTTCACCCTTGACAAGGGTGACGAACAAACATCTGCTGCCGGTCTGTGAGCGTCCATGGTGTTCTATCCCATCCAGACGCTGGTGGACGCTGGCATCACGGACATCCTGTTGGTGACCGGCGGGCAAGTGCGGGCGAGTTCCTGCGCCTGCTGGGCAATGGCAAGGACTTCGGGCTGATGCACATCAATTATACCTATCAGGAAGGCGAGGGCGGGATCGCAGAAGCCTTGCGTCTGGCGGACCACTTCGCCGACGGGCAATCGGTCTGTGTGGTGCTCGGCGACAACATCATCGAAACGAACATCATTGCGGCTGGGGAGCACTTTGAGCGTGGAGGATGTGTGGGAGGCCATATCATCTTCAAGCAGGTTCCTCACCCGCAGCGCTTCGGCGTACCAGTTTTTTTCAGGTGATCGGATCGTCCGCATCGGGGAGAAGCCGCAGGACCCGAAGTCGCCCTACGCCGTGATCGGGATCTGCATGTATGACGCCAGGGTCTTCGATCACATCCGTGCGTTGCGGCCCTCGGCCCGGTGCGAGTTTGAGATTACGGACGTGAACGGCCTGGATCTGGAAGGCGGGCAACTCAGCTACAGTGTACTGGAAGGTTGGTGGACGGACGCCGGGATTTTTGAGTCGTTACTCCGCGCCAATAGCCTGGTGGCTGAGACTGGAGCCAACAAGGTGGACGCCAGAGCCGTTGAGTGCAGGGCGAATTGAGCGGACTGTACCCTGCTAAAGGGACACGGTGACAACGGAATTCCACCCTTGAACACAACCATTTAGCCATAAAGGAGCGACCTTGAAAGTACTCGTCACCGGCGGAGCCGGATTCGTCGGATCCAACTTCATCCACTATTTCTTTCGAGTCCACCCAGAGAGCACCCTCATCAACCTGGACAGCCTGACTTATGCGGGGAACCTCGAAAACCTGGCCGAGTTTGACTCCTGGCCCAACTATCGCTTTGTGCACGGTGTTGTGGCGGACTCGGCTTTGCTGAAGGGACTCCTGGAAGAATCGGTCGATGTCATTGTTCATTTTGCCGCCGAAACCCATGTGGACCGCAGTATCGCAGACGCCCGGGACTTTGTCCGCACCAACGTGCTGGGAACCTACACCTTGCTTGAGGCGGCCCGCCGGCACAACATTGCCCGGTTGCTGTATGTAAGCACCGACGAAGTCTATGGCAGCATGGGACCGGGACAGTATGCTTACGAAGGCTCGATGTTGGAGCCCAATAGCCCTTACGCCGCCAGCAAAGCATCAGCAGACCTCCTGGCCCGGAGCTTTTTTCAGACGTACGGTTTTCCGGTGATTACCACACGCTGCTCGAACAACTACGGACCGTTCCAGTTTCCTGAGAAACTGATCCCGCTTATGATCGGGAACGCCCTGGAAGGGAAAAATCTTCCCGTCTATGGGGACGGGGCGAACGAGCGCGATTGGATATTCGTGGAAGACCACTGCCGGGCATTGGATCGGGTGCTCGAGTCCGGCAGGCCGGGGGAAGTCTACAACATTGGGTTTGGCCAGCCGACGGCCAACCTGGAGATCGTGCGTTGTCTCCTGAACCTGCTGGGCCGGTCAACCGACTTGATCGAATTTGTTAAGGACCGGCCCGGCCACGACCGGCGGTATGCGCTCGGCACGGGAAAGATCCGTGCGGAGTTGGGTTGGGAACCACTGGTCGGTCTCGCGGAAGGGCTGAAGCGGACTGTGGAATGGTACCGCACGCATCCGGACTGGATGCTGAAGGTGCGAGGCGAAGGGTACAGGGCTTACTACGATAAGGTTTATACGCGGAGGGCTGAGTTTCTCGCCAGCGTGTAGCCCGGCTGGGGCCCCGCTTCGCCCTGCAGACGCGCCACAAGGACCAACGATGTGCGGAATGTGCGGAATTCTTAATCTCGATAATCGCGCAGTCGATCGCGACCTCCTCGGCCGCATGCTTGGTACAATTCGCCACCGGGGACCGGACGAGTGCGGCTTGTACGTGACGGAGAAGGCGGGCCTAGGCCACGCACGCCTAAGCATCATCGACCTGTCCGGCGGCCGCCAGCCGATGCACAACGAAGACCGGTCGGTTTCGCTCACTTTCAACGGGGAGGTCTTCAATTACATAGAACTCCGTGAGGACTTGATCAGGAAGGGACGAAGGTTCGCAACGTCCTCGGACACCGAGGTTATCCTTCGCCTTTACGAGGAGGAAGGGGAAGAATGCGTCCAGCGCCTGAACGGCCAGTGGGCGTTTGCGATCTGGGATAAGAAGGAAGACAAACTCTTCCTGTCCAGGGACCGCCTGGGCGTAAGGCCTCTCTTCTACGCCAGCACGGGCCAGCGCTTCCTGTTCGCCTCCGAGATCAAAGCTATTCTTGCCCACCCGGCCGTGAGTCGGCAATTGGACTTGTCAGCTCTAGACCAGATCTTCACCTTTTGGCACACGTTGCCGCCTCACACGGCTTTCAAAGGCATCCTCGAACTCCCGCCTGGCCATTCGCTGAAGGTCAAAGGCGGTAACGTCAAGGTCTGGTCGTACTGGCGGCTGGACCTGTCGCGAACTGGCACCTCTCCTTATGACGTATTAGGACGCGAGCAAGAGTACGCCGACCGGCTGGGGGGACTTCTGATTGACTCAACGCGGATTCGCCTTCGAGCGGACGTTCCCGTGGGAGCTTACCTGAGCGGCGGCCTGGACTCTTCGCTCATCACAGCCATCGTCAAGAAGTTCACAAATAACCCGCTGAAGACGTTCTCCGTTGCTTTTCACGATTCGGAGTTCGACGAGAGCCGTTATCAGAAGCAAATGGTTTCTCATCTGGATACAGACCACCATGAGATCCGCTGTAGCTACGACGACGTGGGTCGTGTCTTTCCGGATGTCGTCTGGCATGCTGAGAAACCCCTCCTGCGAACAGCTCCGGCGCCGATGTATCTGCTGTCGAAGCTAGTGCGCGACAGCGGGTTCAAGGTCGTACTGACGGGAGAAGGTTCGGACGAGATACTCGGCGGCTACGACATTTTTAAAGAGGCGAAGATTCGAAGCTTCTGGGGCGTGCGTCCGGACTCAAAGCTGAGGCCGCTGCTTCTGAGACGGCTGTATCCCTACATGCAAGACATCCAGAGCCAGTCCGAAGCCTACCTCAAGATGTTCTTCCGTGTAGGGCCGCAGGACCTGTCCAGCCCCCTCTTCTCTCACCTTCCTCGCTGGGAGATGACGGCCAAGCTCAAGCTGTTCTTCTCAGATGCCGTCAAGAGTGAACTGCAGGACCCGACGCCATATGCCGAATTAGAGGATCAGTTGCCCGCAGCTTACCGAGCCTGGGACAGCTTTGCACGTGCCCAGTATCTGGAAGCAGCCTATCTGCTTCCAGGCTACATTCTCTCGTCGCAGGGCGACCGGGTCGCGATGGCCCACGCCGTGGAGGGCCGCTTTCCCTTCTTGGACTATCGTGTGGTAGAGTTCGCCTCCACCCTTCCGCCTTCCTTGAAGATGCGAGGACTCAACGAGAAACACTTGCTCAAGCGGTTCGCTTCCAGCCTGCTTCCGGAATCTGTCATCCGGCGGCCCAAGCAACCGTACCGGGCGCCCGAAGTGAAGAGCTTCTTCGATTGCGACAAGGGAGCCTTCCGGCATGACTATGTGGACGAACTTCTCTCGCCTGATCGGGTACGCGAATACGGCGTGTTTAATCCGGCCGCCGTTCAGATGCTCGTGGCCAAGGTACGACGCCTGCAGGCCACGAGCGTCAGGGACGGCATGGCCATCGTGGGTATTCTGTCGACCCAGTTGCTGATACACCAGTTCATCAAAAACTTCCAGATAAGGACGGACCATGAAGCTGATTCAACAGAGGTTGCGTACGTTCATCACGGATAACTTCCTTTTTGGCCAAGATGGCGCGGAGTTGCTTGGCGATGATTCGCTGATCGAGAAAGGCGTCATCGACTCGACGGGCGTTCTCCAGCTCATTTCATTTCTCGAGCGGGAATTCAATATCAAAGTCGAGGACGAGGAGGTGGCTCCCCAAAACCTCGATTCAATAGACTGCCTGACAGCCTTCGTGCAGAGAAAGCACGCCATCACCGGCGCAGCGATTGCGCGGGAGAATCAGCGCTGTGCATCCCCTGTTGCTGTAATCGCCGGAGTCGAAGAACAGTAACCCATGAACTCTACGGCTAGCAATGTCGCCAGTTTTCTGCTCGAGGGGAAAGAGCCGACTAGGGTGGCACTTCGGCTGATTGACGCCGATCACACCTACGGCAGTTTGCAGTCGGCCTCTCTTGACATAGCGCGATGCTTGGCCTGTGCGGGTGGTCGAAAGGGAGATCGCGCCATCTTGCTGGCTGAGAACTCCTTTTTTTGGGTGGCCGCCTACCTAGGTATCTTGCGGTCTGGGCTGGTCTGTGTTCCGTTGCCTGCCACTACCTCGGGGCCAGAACTGAGTTATATTTTGCAAACCACCGAACCGCGATTTGCTTTCCTACAGGCCAAGCTGGTGCCGAAGCACCGAGCCACTCTAGATGGCCTCTCGCTGGTAACCGACCATGAGGTCGCCGACTCCGGTTTGCGACCTGTCACCAGCCTCGTCAAAATCCAGTCCGGCGTCACTCCTACCGGTCCCGCTCTGCCCGCGGTAGCCCGAGACGATCTGGCAGCCCTGATGTTCACGTCGGGATCCACAGGGAGGCCGCACGGCGTCATGGTATCCCATGGGAACATCATCGCCAATACCGAGTCAATCGTCGACTACTTGAAACTGACAGACGGCGACCGAATGATGACGGTGCTGCCGTTTCATTACTGTTTCGGTACCTCATTGATGCACACGCACCTGCGAGTGGGCGGCAGTCTCGTGATCGATCTGCGATTTATGTACCCGGAAGTCGTGCTAGAGCGAATGCAAGATACTGAATGCACCGGTTTTGCCGGGGTTCCCAGTCATTTTCAGATATTGCTGCGCAGCTCCAGCTTGAAGAGCAAGACGTTTCCGCACCTACGATACCTTCAGCAGGCAGGTGGACATCTGGCGCCCGCCTTCATTCGAGACCTGCGTGACGCCCTGCCCAGCGCCCAGGTTTTTGTCATGTACGGCCAGACAGAGGCCACGGCGCGATTGGCCTATCTTCCTCCAGAATCGCTGGAGAGTAAGTTGGGCTCCATCGGCAAGGGAATCCCAGGAGTTCGGCTCCGGGTGCTCAACGAGTCGGGCGATGAAGTGCAGCGGGGTGAGGTGGGTGAGATTGTAGCCGAAGGTGAAAATATCACTCAGGGTTACTGGCGCGCTCCCGAAGAGTCCGCGAAGTGCTTTCGCCAGGGCAGGTTGTACACGGGCGATCTCGCCACAGTCGATGACGAAGGTTTCATCTACGTGGTTGACCGCGCTAAGGAATTCGTCAAATGTGGCGGCAGGAGGGTCAGTTGCCGGCAACTGGAAGAGCGGCTCCTGGAGTTTGACGGGCTACTCGAAGCGGCCGTGGTGGGAGTGCCTGATGATATCCTCGGTGAGGCTGTGAGGGCTTTTGTTGTCCCGCGAAAACCAGATCACCGTGAACTTGAAGAACGCTTGCGCCTTTTCTGTAAAGCTCATATGCCCTATCAACTTGTGCCTCGAGAGTTCGTCATCGTGGATAGTCTCCCGAAGAACAGTTCGGGGAAGGTGCTTAGGCCAAGACTCAAGGCGCTCCCCGGGGTGGTTTCTTGACCACGTGGCCGTGCTTGACGGTTTACGGTCGAGAGCCTCGTCAGGCCGCGTTACCAGGAAGGACGACCCAAAAGGCGGAAGGGGCACAACACCAGCCGAATCGCGGCTGAGTTGGGCGGCGTCGAGGCCGCCAAAGGTGTGGAAAGGTCAAGTCAAATGTTTCAAGCCATGGAAATTCAAACCAATTTCTCCGCTGACGTGCTTAACATCGATCCCACTCATGAGGCCGAACTCATTCAGCGGGCTATCCTCGATATTGTGTCTCAGCAGCTCCGGCGGAAGGGTGCGGTGGTCGGACTCTCCGGCGGAATCGACAGCAGCGTGACCGCCGCCCTGTGCACGCGCGCGCTCGGCAGTGGGCGCGTTCTGGGTCTTATGATGCCCGAATCCGACTCATCTGAGGAGAGCCTTTACCTTGGCCGGCTCGTCGCAGATCATCTGGGGATTGAGACCGTCGTGGAAGACATCACTCCGATTCTGACTGCTGCCGGCTGCTACCAGAGACGCGATCAGGCCATACGGCAGGTGATGCCGGAATACGGCCCAGGCTGGAAGTCCAAGATAGTCCTCCCCAATCTGCTCGACAGCGACCGCTACGCAGTGTATTCGGTGGTCGCCCAGTCGCCCGTAGGCCAGGACTTCAGAGCAAGGTTGACCCCAGAAGCCTATCTGGGAACCGTGGCTGCCACAAACTTCAAACAGCGCACGCGCAAGATGCTGGAGTACTACCATGCGGACCGGCTGCAGTATGCCGTTGCCGGAACTCCGAACCGCCTCGAATATGATCAGGGGTTCTTTGTCAAACTTGGCGACGGTGCGGCCGACTTCAAGCCGATCGCGCACCTGTATAAATCGCAGGTATACCAGTTGGCTGCGTATCTGGGAATCCCCGAAGAGATTCGACGTAGACCGCCGACCACAGACACTTACTCCCTGCAACAGTCCCAAGAGGAGTTTTACTTCTCCCTTCCGCTCCTGCAGATGGATGTTTGCTTGTATGGCAACGACCATGGTATTCCGGCCATCGACGTCGCCGCCGCCATTGGAATAAGTCCCGAGCAGGTCACCCGCGTCTACCATCAGATCGCCGCCAAGCGCAAGGCAGCCCGCTACCTGCACTCCAAGCCCCTGCTCGTCGAGGAGGTCATTCGTCCTCAATGAGGATGCGGGCGAGAGGAGCTGCGACTGTCGTCGAGACAGGCTTCGCCGCTGCCGACGCCCTCTGACGATGCCTCAGGATGGTCTGTCGGATTACGCTTTCGTCAAAGGAGGGGCCTGCCCCAGGGACACGTAGCACCGAATGTCGTTTGTGACGGGTTGATCGCAACTCCTGGACCACATCTCAGTACCCCAAACCGAGGCTTCAGTTCTGATTTCTCGGCGCTCCTTCCTTGCTGAGGCAGCTTGCTCCCGCTTGTGGGCGGCGAGCGCCGGTCCCACGGGGACCATGTCAGCGTTCCCAGAGTTCCCGAGCCGATAGGGTCGGCGGACAACGCACGTTTTCCCTTCCTTTCCCTTCATCCCCGCCGGCTTAACGTGCTTATCCCTGTGCTACCCCTTCCTGCCGTCCGTTAGGCTCAACGGAGAAGTCCGTCCGGCGAGCCGGAATCCCTTACTTCCCGCTCTATCAGCTGCGGCACAGGTTCGCCACGGGGCTCGGCGCAGGTGACGATTTCGTTACCAAGGCGACGCTACATTGTAGGCCGTAATTCAGACTTTAGAGAAGGTTTAAAAAAGATGTTAGGAAACTGTCAGTTACGTCACTCCGCCCCACGGTAGTACGCGCCGGCACGGTCCAGCCGTCGCCCGGAGTTTTTCCACTTTAGCCCTCAATTGTAGCTCAGTTCGTCTCCGATCCAGCCCTATCAGCGCAGCCCGTCCAACGCGGATGATCCTCGCAAGCTCTCGTGGTTCTTCCTGGTTTTCCACACCTGCGATGATCGCCTTCCGCAAGCATCGGTCTCTCAGCCACGTCCGGGATGGATCGAGTTCGGTTTCCTCTACCTTCCAGCTTGGCCACGAAGACTAACCGGCAGGCTTGTTATGATTGAATGCGATTGTGGGGGTATCCACTTGACTCACCTAGCCCCTACAGGTTGTGGTTTGATGCGGAATTGGCCGCAGCCGCCCGGATCAGCGACTTGTAAGTGACTGGTTCCACAGCCACTGCTTGCTGGGCCAGCCGGAAAAACAACTGGCCTCGGCTGCGCGATCTGCGCCGATTGAACCGGAAGGTGAACTCGTCGAGGTAGTAGTCCAAGTGCTC
>DATDGP010000230.1:0-5086 GCA_036522035.1 Terriglobales bacterium | reverse complement strand
ACGACAGTCAGAATCCGTTTCCCGACTGGACGCAGAGCTAGCTCCACTGGGTCGGCAGGATGTGTGTTTACATTGTGCGTACACCATGGTATGTTAATTGTATATACAAGGGGAGGCATGCTGTGTCTGGAGCAACCAAGGCCGCCAAGAGACGCGGTGAAAATATCAATCTGCGGGTAAGCCAGGCACAAAAGTCTCTCATCGATCGTGCCGCACAAGCGCTGGGCCGCAATCGTTCAGATTTCATGCTGGAAACCGCGTGCCGCGAAGCAGAGAGCGTGCTCTTGGACCGGCGCTATTTCGCTCTTCCGGCGGAGGAGTTCAAGCGTTTCACCGCAATGTTGGACAAACCTCCGGCCAGCAATCCGCGGCTGGCACGCCTTCTCAGGACCAAGGCGTCGTGGGAGAGATGAGTCCCTCTGGTGAGCGACTCGATCCACCGGAGAAGCTGTCCTCCAACCATGACCTATCTCGATTCCGATGCGGCGAGCCTCCGCTCGATGATTGGCTGAAGCGTCGGGCTTTCCAGAATGAAGAGAGGGGAGCTTCCCGAACCTACGTCCTTTGTGTGGGGCAACGGGTTGTAGGCTACTATGCACTCGCCGTTGGCGCGGTAGCCCACATTGAGGCACCCGGTCGGGTGAGACGCAACATGCCGGATCCTGTGCCAGTGATGGTGATTGGCCGACTTGCCGTTGATCAGACAGTTCAAGGCCAGGCGATCGGTCCGGCGCTGCTAAGGGATGCGGTGTTGCGCACCTTACAAGCTGCCGAGATTGCCGGGATCCGGGCGATACTGGTACATGCGATTTCGGAGCGCGCCAAACGCTTCTATGAGAAGTGGGGGTTCGTTTCTTCGCCGATCGATCCAATGACCCTCATGATCACTGTGGCTGAAGCCCAGAAGGCGGTCCTAGAAAAGCGCCAACCCTAGGTGCGCAAAGGCGTCGTATCGCGCTACGAGTCTCTGCAGGTCTACTACGATCTTCCGGCGCATTTGATTATAGGTGTGCGCACAATTAACGAAAACGACATTTCCGTGAACGGGATGAAGTCGACAGCAATCTCTGATCTGAACCTCAAAGAATGAGCTTCATCGTCGGCGACGATAGCTTAAGAGCGAACGGAAGCAACGATCTCTTAAGACACGACGGGCCCATAAATGGCCGGCCCGGGAAGGAGAAGGCATCCGCCTATTTTGCTAATCTGCTCCTAAGGACAGATCATCTGCGCCATGCCGCTGACGGTAATTGTCATCGAGGTCATTTGCAGAAGCGGGATCTCGGGTTCAGTCGGTGCCGTGGCTTCGACTATGACATTGCCGACGAAGCCGTTGCATTGCGCCAGGCCATTGGCGTCCACGCTGGCCGCAGGCATGTTCACGGGCGGCGAGCCAAACGGGCTGCCGATCGTCCACAGCACGGGCGGCGACATCACCGAGATCGGCGCCATATTGAACGTGCCCATGGCCGTGAATTGAACTTTCCCGCCGGGGAAAGACTGGGCGTCGGCCGAAGCAGGGGTGACGGTGAGGCTTTGCATCTGACGAGAACCGCTCATCATGCTGCCGCAACCGGCGATCCCAAGTACGAAGAAGATGAGAAAAAGAGAAGTGTGTAAGGCAAGAGCTGGGGATTTGGTCATAGCGTCCTCCAAAGCCACCGGGCGAGAAGCCCGTCCTGTTTCGGCCAGCATCGGTAAACTTACTTCCCTTGATATTACGCCCGCTGAAGCAGCTTGGAATTCCCAAAAAGAAAAGTCATGCCCTGTGATTCTGTGGCGTGGTCTGGGAGAGTCTTACCAGGCACAACTTTCATCCGTGGGATGCGATCTGACTTAAAGCCTTTGTGCGGCCTTCGCTCTTCGCTATAAGGTCTAACTCCAGAACGATCGAAGTCTCGCGGCATCGGCCCGTCCCTGGCTGAGGCCAGCTTTTGCGGCAGCGGGGCGGCGGCTGCGGTCCATCAGATTCATGCCGAATGCGTCGAGGCTCGCGGCGTCCGGCATAATCAATTCCACCCGAGCGTTGCTCTCGCGCAGAATCTGCAGCTCCTTTTCCAGAGGCTTCCTGAAACGTTCCGCCATGGCGGGATCCGTCACTCGTACGGTCACTGCAACCACCAATACTCGGTCATAGCCTTTCGCAACATCCGCATTCGTCGCCGAACGCATGCCGCCGTCGATATAGCGGCGTCCGCGGATCGTGATCGGCGGAAATATACCGGGCACGCTGCAGCTGGACGCCACCGCGCGCGCCAAACTGACGTTGGCCTCCTTGTTCCAAACCACGAACGAGCCGTCGGCGGCGTCGACCGCCGTGCAAGCATAGGGCCGCTCAGGCCAGGCATCTTCAGGAAGTCCGGAGAGCCAGCCGCCAAAGCTGGCGATGAATTGCTCTTCACCGATCGTTTTGGATGTGAGCGCCCATGCCCCGATTTCCGCACGCACCTCCTTTGCCGGGCGGACGCCGGAGACGGCTTCCTGCATCTTTCCAATCAAGGTCGAGAGGTCAGGAGGGGGTGCGGCTGGTTGCGCTGTTGGAACTGGTTTCTGTTGTTCACTGATGTAAGTTTCCGCGAGATGCGCAATGTTGCGCCCCATCGCCAGATGGGCCCCGATGAATGAGCCCGCCGAAGTGCCGACAATCAAGTCGGCTTGCGGCAAAACCACGCCGCCTTCCATGAGTCCGGACACGATCCCAGACTCCCAGCCAATGCCCACCGGCCCTCCGCCGCCCAGAACCAGCGCTCGCTTCGTCAAGGTATCCTCCCTCCCAAATGCATCTTGAGGCGTTTACGTTTGAGGAACTCATGATACTCATGAGGCTGCGGTATAGGCAAAACTGGTGGTGCTAGCGACTAATGAAGGACCGATTCCAGCGGAATTGCGTCGTCCTGATCATTCAGGGCGTCTGCGTTGTTGGCCGCGAACAGACGATTGCATCGGCTGAGCGCCTATTGGCGGCGATTGATAACAATTGGAGCGGGCGAGCGTGTCCCCCGCAGTCAAAGCCCTCTAGGCAGCCAAGGAAAACGGCGTCGTTGTCCGGAGTGCAGGCCAAGCGGGGAAACCCGGTGCTTTGTTCCCGAATCACAGTCAGGTGCGTGGGCTCCTGAGATTAAGCTCATGCAACAGCCCCCGGCCGCAGAGTGTTGACCACTGATCCTCCGGCCGGGTTTCCATCCCACCGAGCGCACCCGTTTCCTGCAAGGCCTCCGCGGCGAAACCGTAAATCTTGCGGCGCGGTCCGGGGGCATCTCTTTTTCTCTCGCGACAGCCCTACCGCCTGAGATACGATCTAGCGATGAAGGCGTCCCGCGACGACGTGCTCGAGCTGATCAGGCGGTGGGAATCCGAAAACCGCTCGATCACCTATGAGTTTGTTTCTACTGATCACTCTCTGGAAATCAATTGTCCTTCGTTCCTTCGCGCTAGCCTGGATTCGAATGCTGCGTTTTGGCTTTCCGATGGGGAGAGTGGGAGGGTGCGTGTCGAGCTGCGCTCCGCAGACTCATACGACATCACAGATCTTCGGACAGAAGGTCACCCGACATTCAAGGTTGGCGTGGACTATGTCCTCTCCCTCATGGTGCCTTTCGGAGATCTGGGCACTCTCCATCTCCACGAGCTAGAAGACGCTGAACTAGAAAAGGTGATCTGAGAGTTCAACGTCTTGCTCGTTAGAGAAGCATCGCTGCGCGTGCTGTGCCGCGAATAAGAAGTGAGCGAAATCGTGGCATCGGCCGGCAGGGATATTTCGACGACCGCCGCTCAGGGCGCGCGCTCGAACGTGCCCCAAGTCCGTCGGCAAGACCAGATTTCCAAGTTACAAAATACACCCGCTCTTGAGTCTTGCTGTTCAGCGAGCAGGGGCAGATAGACATTCAGCCTCTGAACAACAGATCACTTCTATGGCGAGAATACGGTTAATCTAGGCAAGACACTTCAGCGCATCTACGCTATGATGAGAGTTTCTGCGATACTCGTCGTCAGCTGATTAACAAGAATAGAACAAGAACCCAGGCACGCGCGTTCGCACCTTGTTGCCGATGTGCCTTTTGCAAGCCTGGCATTTCAACCGGGCTACGCGCGCTGCCGGGAAGCGACCTGGTTTCGTCATGACTACATCTTCTATGCCTCCCCGGCATGACCTGAGTGCGCTTACGATCGACCACCGCTCGCGCGGTGGAGGCAAGGCCGGCAAGCGGCTGGGGCTGTTTGCCGCTGCGCTTGGCGGTTTGGTGTTGTTAGGCGGATTGTTGGTGGCCTTCCGCTCGCAAAGACCGGTAGTGGAGGTGGCTGCGGCCCGTCCTGCAGGCGACCTTCAGGCCCAGGCCCTGCTCAACGCCAGCGGCTACATTACCCCCCGTCGCCGGGCCACTGTGGCGGCCAAGGTTACCGGACGTGTGGACCAGATCTTTGCCGAAGAGGGCTTGCAAGTGAAAGCCGGCCAAGTGCTGGCGGAACTCGATTGCTCTCAGCCCAAGGCTGCCCTGGCTTCGGCCATTACGGACCGTGACGCCACCGCCGCCGCCTTAGCCGATCTCGAAGTCCAGCTGGGCAACGCCGACCGCGAATTGGAACGCGCCCAAGGATTACGCGCTGCGGGAGTCAATAGCGTGCAGGCGCTCGACTCGGCTCACACCCTTGACGAGAGCTTGCGCTCCAAGATCGCGCTCACCCGAGAGCAGACGCGCGCCGCCACGGCCAAGATCGAAGTCGCCCGCCAGGACGTAGAGAACTGTACCGTGCGTTCGCCGTATGACGGCGTTGTTGTCTCTAAGGACGCGCAGCGCGGAGAGATCGTCTCTCCGATCTCAGCTGGCGGTGGTTTCACCCGCACCGGCATCGCCACGGTGGTGGACATGAAGTCCATCGAGATTGAAGTCGACGTCAATGAAGCCTACATCGCGCGGGTGCGAACGGGACAAAGCTTCGCGTCCATGTCGAAATTTGAATAGACGTTTTGCGTGTCATCGTGGTCTTCAAGTGCTTCAAGCAGGCGAATCATCTGCGCCGCGGCTGGACCTTCGAGCTTGGTGTAGGTTGTCGCAATCATCGTGACTTCCGACATAACCGTCTCAAT
>DATDGP010000229.1:0-2161 GCA_036522035.1 Terriglobales bacterium | reverse complement strand
AATCAAGGGGTTGAGCCCCGGGTTTTGCAACGCCCTTTAGCTAAAGGCTGTTGCGAAACGCCGAATTTTTAAAATTGATGGTTTGAGCCAGTATTTTCGTAGGGAAGTGTGGTCGAAGGCATGGGTTGGAGTTGCCGGCTTGACCGCTTGACCGGCAACTCGCCAAGGCCCAATCGGTGCCAATGGCCCATGCGTCTCCTGGCCGGGTGGACCACTATTTCCCGCAGTCAACGTGGAGTCGAGGACGAGAGATTGCCGAGGTCCAGCGCGAGCCCGAAATTCCATGCTTCTGACAGCCGAAACGGTGGGCGCGTCAGGTGCGGGTTCTCTCCCTCGATCGAACCATGATCCCCAGCCGACAATCTGTAACTGATGATTAAGGTCGGCGGGCTGAGTAAGGTGGAGTAACAGACACAGTAACGCCAAGCAGAGAATTAGACGAAACCAAGATGTCATTGCGAATCGTCCTCCCGTGCACGCTGCAGATTGCGCTCCTTATTGAGTTCCGCCAGGTCGCGCAAGCATTGCTGCATTTGTTGCCAAGCGGCGACTCCTTCTCGGGTGGCCTCCTCGGCTGCCTTGGGAACATAGTAGCCCGTGGTCTTGCCCTTCTCCCCGCGGTAACTCACATTCAGATGCGGACCATGCTTGGGTCCATCGCCCTGACAATGGCAGCCGGCTCGTCCGCAGGTGCGGTAAGTTTCCGAGAGCGTTCCAAAGACAGCGATCTCGGCCAGACGTTCGATCTCGCCCAGCAGCTTGCGTCGTTGGGCTGTGCCCTCAACTGACTTGGTCATGGTCCCTCCGACGCTGTTGATAGCGAGCGATGGAAAATAGATTCTTGGTAATGACACACCAGCCCACATAGCGCTCGAAGCCACGCCCTCCTTTATAGGTAGCTCGCGCCATCGAGAAGGGGTGTTTCAAGGTGCTGATGGTGGCTTCAATCCCGGCCCGCCAGCGCAGCCCGCGGCGGAACCAGCGCTGCTTCTGCTGCTCGGCCCGCTTGGCCGAGAGCCGTCCCCGCGCCGGCAGCGCCACCTTCTTCACTCCCAGGGCTTCTGCCTCGCGCTCGTTTTTTGCGGAAAAAAATCCGCGGTCGCCGGTGGCCATCTCCGGCGCTTGCCCGAAACACGCTTGATGTTGTTGTAGCGCCGGCATCCAAGACGTGGTATCGGCCGGATTGCCGGTGAGAACCTGGTAGCCGCTCACGATGCCGTTTTCCACCTCGTCAATCCGCACCAGCCTACCAAACTCGTTGGGCTTATGCGCTTTGCCTTTGCGGATGACTTCGGTGTGGGGTTCAAACAGACTCAACACTTTGTCCTCCCCGTGGCTGTCGCCGCCCAACACCCGGTTCTTGGTTTGGGTGATCACCTTCTGGACCAGAGGGAGAAAGTGCCGGAGCTGGCCGATCTGGGTTCCTACCCGCAGGATCTTGCCTACTACTTTCAGCCGTCCCTTCCCCCAGCGTTGCACCACTTCGCTGGCCTGTCGCACCACGCTCCGGGTCAGGCCCATCAACTTCTGGTAGCTGTCGCGCATCCGCTGCTGGTTGGCCTCGGTGAGGGACTTGGCGGCACGACTGATTTCCAGCAGACGATGTTTCACCGCGCGCGCGTGATCGACCACCTCCACGGCTCCGGTCTTACACTCGTCGGCAATGCGTTCGAGGCTGCGGCTAAGCACCCGAATGCCGTCGCCCAACAGCGAGCTGTCGGTCGGGTAGTGGACGTTGCTTTCGACGACAGTACTATCGGTGCGTAAACGACGGCCCTGGGCTACGCCGTGCTCGCAGGCCAGGCGGACCACGCGCTGATGAATCTCGGCGGTGATGGCCGGACTGAGCAGAGCAAAGCTGCGACTGAAGACCGTGAAATCTGGCGTAGTGTCGGCATCGAAGTGGGTGAAGCGGCGATACACCAAGTTACTGCGCAGTTCTCGTTCCAGATCGCGGAAGCTCCAGCCTTTCAGGTGCTTCATGACACAGCAGCGCAGCAGACGATCGGGGGCCAAGCCCCGGCGACCGGTACGAGTAGAACGGGGGCTACGTTTCGCCAAACATTGGCGGACCAAGTCGACTAAGGCAGGATCGCCTAAGAGTTGATCGACGGGATCGAGCAAATCGTCTTTGAGCAGGGCGGCTTGCTGGGCCAGAGGG
>DATDGP010000228.1:0-2900 GCA_036522035.1 Terriglobales bacterium | reverse complement strand
GAGGCTCCCATAAGGCAAAGCCGGGTAAGTATCACGCAATTCGTTGTGAATACAATGGCTACGTCTATGACTCTCGTCTTGAAGCGTAAAAAGCAATGGCCTCGGTGATCACTGCAAAAGCGGCCAACGATTATCACTTCAAAACCGGCCAACGGAAGTAGCCGGTCCGGGACCAGTTTGTTCTACCCTGCCGCCTCCAGTGGTGGCAAGTCGGTTTTCGTGCGCCAGCTCCGTGGACCACACTTGAGCAGGTGTCCGTGGTGCAGTAAGCGATCAAGCATGGCGCTGACGGCGGCCGCGTCGCCCAGCAGTTTGCCCCAGTCTTCCACCGGACGGTTCGAGGTCAGCATGGTGCTGGCCCGCTCGTAGCGGCGCAGGATGATCTCCAGCAGCTCTTCGGCGGCAGTGAGCGGCAGCTTGCGCATGCCCAGATCGTCGATGATCAGCAGGGGCACAGTCACCAGGAACTCCATGTGTTCTTTGCGCGTGCCGTCGAGCGTGGCGTCGGCTAGTTCATCGAGCACGGTGTGGGTTTCGCGGTAGAGCACGCGGTATCCCTGCTGGATGGCGGCCTGTCCGATGGCTTGCGCCAAGTGGCTCTTGCCGGTGCCGGGGGGACCCAAGAACAAGGCGTCTTCGTGGCGAGCGATAAAGGCGGCAGTCGCGAGGTCGAAGACCAGACCGCGATTCATCTTCTTGTTGAAGTTGAAGTCGAAGTTGTCGAGGGATTTCTGCGCGTCGCGGAACTGGGCCTGCTTCTTCCGCCGCTCCAGTAGGCGCTCGCCACGCAAGGCGAGTTCGTCAGAGACCAGGCACGACAGCAGGTCGATGGGGGCGAGCGGTTCGCTTTGCGCCTGACGCAGACGGGTCTCCAGCACGGCGGCCATGCCGCCCAGGCGAAGTTGTTTGAGGGCACGATCGAGTTCGATGAGATTCATGGTTCCAGCTCCTTGGTTCGGTGATTGATGAGGTCGCGATACTGCACCAGTTCGCGAATCAGAGGATCGACTTGCTGCAAACTGAGTGGGGCTTGGGGACAGCGTTCCAGATAGCGGCGAACGAAGCGGTATTCCTGCACTCCCATATCGAGCGCGGCGGCGCAGGCTTCATCAGCTGCGGCCGCACCGTACTTCTTGGCCAAGGAGAGAACACCGAGGATACGACGCACGCCGACTTCTCCCTGCTGGTGATGAATGGCCTCGCAGAGCGCGCCGATGTGAGCCCCGGCGCGACCGGCTCGCCGCAGCAGTTGGGAAGTGCGCAGCGGGGTTCGCTTGGAGTGGTCTTCGGGCTGGATGCGATACCAGCCACGTTTCTGGCGCACATGTTCACGCAGCAGTTGTCCGGTTTTGGGATCGAGCAGGCGGACGAACAACTCGTCCCACTGCACGCGCACCACGCGCCCGATCCAGCCTGGCGGCGCGCCGTAGTAGGCGGCTTCGACTTCGACGCAGCCATCCAGATGCACGATGCGTTCGCCGTACTGGTAATAGCGAAAAGGCTCGACCGGCAGCGGAAGCAGGAACGGTTTCTCTTCCGCAAACATGGCCGCGACTTGGCGTTTGGTGGTGCCGTGGATTCGGGTGTCAGCCCAACGCTCTTCCCAGCGGTCGAGGTAGGATTGGGCTTCTTCCAGACTCTCGAAGCGCAGACCTTTCAACGGGGTTCTCTGCGCGTGGCCGACGCCGGACTCGACTTTGCCTTTGCGATCTGGATCCTGAATGCGGCACGGCATGGCCACCGCACCGTAGTGGGCGAGCACATCGCGGTAGAGGGGATTGAGGGTGGGATCGTAGATGTCGGGGACCAGCACGCCTTCGCGCAGATTGTCGAGAACGACGATGCGTGTGGCCCCACCCAGTCGGCGGAAAGCACGCTCGTGCAGTTCCGCCCAGATGCGGGTGCTGGAGCGGAAGGTCAGCAGCCGAACGGCTTTCCGGCTGCAGCCCAGCGTCATCACAAACAGCCGGGTGCGCCGATAGTTGTGGGTTTCGGAATCGCGCACCATCGGGCCGGTACCGTAATCGACTTGCGCCTCCTGGCCGGGAGCGGTGACGATCACCACGCGAGCTTCCGGTGTTTGCGTGCCCCGCAGCTTGCGTACAAAGCGCTGCACACTCTGGTAGCTGCTGGCGAAGCCGTGCTCGGAAACCAGGTCCTGGTAGATCGCCACAGCATTGCGGCCTCGGCTGAGTCCCAGTTCGATGGCCTCGCGATATGCCTCGCAGGCACTGGCGCTGGGACTGCGCTGTGGGGATGCAACTGGCGCCGACGAAACAGCGCCCACTTCGTCTAGTTGGGACGGGTTGAGATCGGTGATCACCTCAGAGTCGGTAATCACCTGGTTGGCCGGTTTTGAAGTTGCTTTTGCTTTTCCCTTAGAGGAAAGGTTTTCGGGGTTGGGGTTGGGGTTGAAGCTGCCGTCGGAGAGCGCCGGAATGGCCGGTTTTGCCGCGCCAAAGTCGGTGATCACTTCGTTGGCCGGTTTTGCCGCCCGCCGCCCCCAGCCACCGGGCGGACGCACCGCAATCCCGGCCGCTTTCAGGTATTGGCTGGCAGTTTCACGACGGATGCGTGTAGCCTGCTGGATCTTCCGCAGCGGCCAGCCCAGCCGTCCCAGAGCTATAACTTGCTGTTTCTTCTCTTCGTTCAAGACATTGGCCATGCCCTCGGAGGCTACAAGCCTCTGCGGGCGTCAATGTCCCGGACGCTATTCTCGTTGGCCGGTTTTCAGGTGATTACCATTGGCCGGTTTTGGGTGATCGCTGAGGCTGACGCGACACTCTACGACTTGCCTCAGGACATTTAAGGCAGACGCTGCGACTATCATTGAGAGCTAACAGTGCGCTGTATTTTCTCACTCATCTCCAGTAGCTGAGGCTTGTCTGGAATGGTCGCAT
>DATDGP010000227.1:0-3028 GCA_036522035.1 Terriglobales bacterium | reverse complement strand
GCGGTCGAGGTGGTGCTCGAGCTGGTAGGTATCTATCGTGATCACGGTCCGAGGGAAGCGCGGGCCAAGTGCCGCCTGGCTTTTCTGATCGCCGAATGGGGCTTGCCCCGGTTGCGGGCCGAGCTGGTGTCCCGTCTGGGTAGCGGCCCCGGACCGGCCGGCACCGACGTTCGGCAGTCCCGGCATAGCGATCACCTCGGGATCACCAGTCAGCAACAGCTGCACCGGGTGGCGGCAGGGCTGTCTGTCCCCATGGGCCGAGTAGATCCGAGACAGTTGACGGAGATTGCGCGGTTGGCCGGTGAGTACGGCGACGGCAGCATCCGTTTTACTACGGGGCAGAACGTGATTATCCCGAATATTGCTAAGGAGCGGCTCGAGGAGCTTCAAAACGAGCCTCTGCTCGAAGAATTAACTACCGCTCCCTCGGCGTTTCTTCGCGGCCTGGTGGCATGCGTGGGAACCGATTTCTGCAATCTGGCGCAGATTGAAACCAAGCAACGCGCGCTTGAACTGTCGCAGGCGCTGGACGAGCGGCTAGGCAGGGAACATGGAGCGTTGAGCATCCATTGGTCAGGCTGTCCTGCGGGATGCGGCAACCATCAGGCGGCTGATATCGGGTTGCGTGGATTGCGGGCCAACGTGGGCGGTCAGATCATCGAGGCCGTGGCCATCTATGCTGGCGGGAAGACCGGTCCTCGTGCCGTCGCTGGAACTGAAGTGCTGGCTGCTGTGCCGTGTGACGCATCTTTGCCCGACGTGGTGGCCAATGTAATCCGGGCGAGACGACAGGGGTTGGGAGCGTTCTCGGCCCAGGACGCTAGAGCGGAGGTTTCAGATGTCGCTGAAGCTTCAGTTCGGATCAGCAAACCGGAGCTGCCATCACCGCCCCTGCTCCTCACCGAAGACGGGACCGCGTAACGACGCAGCCCCAGCTTGAGTTTCCGCTAGCGATGTGAAAGCACCAGCGGCGGCTCGCTGTTAGCGGTCGCTCTTTCTCTCTTGCGCAATTCAATCTTGGCGACGGCTTCGGTATGGACCTCGTCCGGACCATCAGCCAAACGCAAAGTTCGAACGCCGGCCCAGGCCGCGGCTAGGAATGTGTCCTGGGAGACGCCGGCGCCGCCGTGGGCCTGGATGGCGCGGTCGAGCACGCGCAAGGTCATGTTCGGCACCACGACTTTGATCATCGCGATCTCGGACTGCGCGACTTTGTTGCCAACGGTATCCATCAGATACGCGGTTTTGAGAACCAGCAACCGAGCCTGCTCGATCTCCATACGCGAGCGCGCGATCTCAGCGCGGATGGTACCTTGTTCGGCGATCGTCTTTCCGAAGGCGACGCGAGAACCGACCCGCTGGCACATCAGCTCGAGCGCCCGTTCGGCCACACCGATCGAGCGCATGCAGTGGTGAATACGTCCTGGACCCAGGCGGCCTTGCGCGATTTCAAATCCCCGGCCTTCGCCGAGCAGCATATTGCCTACGGGAACCCGGACATTCTTGTATTCCACTTCAGCGTGGCCATGCGGCGCGTGATCGTAGCCAAACACGGTGAGCAGGCGCAGGATCTTTACGCCCGGCGTATCCATCGGCACCAGGATCATCGACTGCTGCTTGTGCTTGGCCGCCGTCGGATCGGTCTTGCCCATGAAGATTGCGATCTTGCAGCGCGGATCGCCGGCGCCAGACGACCACCACTTTCGCCCGTTGATCACGTACTCATTGCCTTCCCGCCGAATCGAGGATTCGATATTGGTCGCGTCGGATGAGGCGACGGCCGGCTCGGTCATGGCGAAGCAGGATCGGATCTCGCCGGCCAGCAGCGGTTTCAGCCAGCGCTCTTTCTGCTCCGCGGTGCCGTAGCGCTCGATGACCTCCATGTTGCCGGTGTCAGGGGCCGAGCAGTTGAAGACCTCCGGGGCCATGTGGCTGCGGCCCATGATCTCGCACAGAGGCGCGTACTCCAGGTTGGTGAGTCCGGCGCCACGCTCGCTCTCCGGTAAAAACAGATTCCACAAACCCGCGGCTCGAGCCTGGGGTTTGAGATCCTCGATGACCTTGGCCGGCTTCCAGCGGTTGCGCTCCACTTCTTCATGAAAGCGCGCTTCATTAGGGTAGATGTGCTGGTCCATGAACGCCGTCAGGCGCTTCTCGAGGTCCTGGGTTTTGGCGGAGTACTCGAAGTGCATCGTAGCCCCCTGGTGTTGGTGATTGTACGAGTGCCGACGTTCAGATTGCTAGAACCCTAACAATTCCCAAGATGGCCAGACTTTCGACCTTCAATTTCGGTAATCCTGGCCATCCTGGCAATTGCTGCTGATCCCCGGGATTCTCGACGAATCTGCTGCCATCACTTCTTCGAACGGTTCGAAAGATATGCCTTGGCCTCCTGATGTACCACGTCAATCAGGTTACCCATCGTTAGATTAACGTCGATCAGGTGCAGCCCCCAGTCTTGAAGTACCTGGCCGTTGACCACCACGTCGCCGACAATGTCCTTGGCGCGCGGGCTGGTGGGATCGCTGTGCACGGTGACGGCCAGATACGATCCGTGTTCGTTGGAGACGCATTCGGCTGTCAGCATCCCAGGCACACTCACGAATGGCGTATCGATCGTCTGCGCGGGAGTTACCCATGGTCCGGGGTCGTTTTCGGCATTGGCGACGATGCGGCTGCCGCGCGTTCCCATGTAAGCATGGAGCGGACCGCTGCCTCCGCCCAGAGCTGCCGGATTGGCGCAGCCGGAGACCATGCCCTCGCCTTGAACCTTGCCGAAGCGGCTGTTAGCCGGTGGCGGGACGTTCGATCGGAACGACGCGTAAGTGATTACGCATCCGGTTTGGCTTGGGGAATGGCAGAGGGAGATATGCTCGAAGGCGCCGCCCACGTCTTTGCCTTTGGGAACCGGCAGACTGGTCCCGAGCAATAGAGCCGAGACCATGCGGCTCTCAATCGGTTTGCCGTCAATCTCATTTTTGATGAGCTGGGTCAACACCCCCGAACCCTGCGAATGTCCGATGAGCAC
>DATDGP010000226.1:0-35013 GCA_036522035.1 Terriglobales bacterium | reverse complement strand
AGCCGCGGGCTGATCTACGCCCCTTATGTCGACATGTTGTGGTGCGAAACGTCAGAGCCGAACCTCGAAGAAGCGCGAATCTTCGCGGAAGGCATCCGCAGTAAGTTCCCGGGCAAGATGCTGGCGTACAACTGCTCGCCTTCCTTCCATTGGAAGCGCAAGCTCGATGATGTGACCATCGCGAAGTTCCAGCGCGAACTGGCGGCCATGGGCTACAAGTATCAGTTCGTGACCCTGGCCGGCTTCCACGCGCTCAACAACAGTATGTTCGAGCTGGCCCACGCATTCGCCAAAGAAGGCATGACGGCGTACTCACGGCTTCAGGAGCAGGAATTCGCGAACGCCGAAGTGGGCTACGCGGCGGTCCGTCACCAAAGGTTCGTGGGCACCGGGTATTTCGATGAAGTTACCCAGACCATCGCTAACGGCCAGGCTTCGACGACGGCGCTTGCAGGCTCGACCGAGACCGAGCAGTTTCACACCGAAGAAGAGAGTCTCCGCAAGGCCGTGTAATCGCTCTCGAACGAGGGCTGCAACCTCAGCTCAGACCCTCCCGTTGCAAGACGGGAGGGTACCTTTTGAGTCTTGTCGCTTCGCCCCTAACCGCTTCGGGTCGTCTATCCCTTCTTAAATCCTTCTGCTCCCGCATCTTGCGGCTCGCAAATCGGCCTCACCACGCTTGCCAGAAGACACTTCCTTCCAACACTTCAGGCCGCAGTTGACCTGCCGTAGGCTGCAGCCTTTAGCCGCTCAGGCAGACCATGGTCGCCCCGGCGGTTGATTCTGTTCGACTATCCTTACCGCAGGTCTGAAGGCCTGCTCCACCGGGTGCGGCCGATTGTCTGGTTGAGCAACCGTGTGTCGTCCGAGATAATTCCATCAACTCCCAGCTCCGCTGCGCGCAGCATCTGCTTGCGCTCGTTGACGGCCCATGTGATCACCGCTCTATCGGCGGCGTGAAGCTTTTCTACCAGGCGCCGCGACAGGAGTCGATAGTGCGGCACTATGTAGGTGACCGGCAACGTCCTCCAACGGCGAAGCTGCCAGCGGGTTTGGGCCAGTGCGCCCAACACCAGAGATCGGTCCAGAGAGTGCAGGCGGCGGATGACGCCGGGCAAGAAAGAGGAAATGAAATATTGCTGCGGACGTGTTGTCTTCAGCGCACGCACCACCAGCTCCTCCGCGCCGCGCACCTTGACTTCAATATTGAGAAACGCCGAACGGCCGTAGCGCTCGATCACGCCTTCCAAAGTCGGCGGCATGTGCTTGGGCGATAACGCAGCCGCCCGAAGCTGCTTGAGGGTCTGGCGGCGGATCACCCGGCGATGGAATTTTGGATCGTGGCAGATGATCAGCCGGGCGTCGCGGGTGCGGCGGACGTCAAACTCAAAGCCGTCGACGCCCTGGCGGAGCGCGAGATCGAAGGCGGCGAAAGTATTTTCTGGCGCGTCGAGGCGAGCGCCGCGATGTCCGAACAGTAGAATTCTGGAGGCCAAGCGGGTCAGTCGAGGTCGAAGTCGCGGATCATGGGGCCTTCGTCCGGACTTTCTTTGGCCTTCTTCACGGCTTCCTGGAATTTCTTCTCGAGCACGCTGGCTTTGTTTTTCTCGGCGTCCACGGCCTGGCGGAAGAGCGATTCCTTGCGGCCCTCCTGCTCGCGCATGGCCTTAGCTGCCGCGTCGAAGTCGGAGAAAGTCTTGGGCTTGATGGGAGCGACGTGGGCGATCACGGCATGCGTCTCCGGGTCAATCTTCAAGACCGCCCCGCAGCAGGGGCAGCCGACTTCAAAAGCCTCAGACAACTGTTTGGCCATAGAGAGATTGTAAGCCCAGAGCTTAGCCAGCCGCCACTGTTCGGCCCTTTCACGGGACACATGATCCCGACCAGAGGTCAATTTCGACGACGTTCCCATGATCGGCATCCCGCCAGCGCTTGATTCGCTGGGGACAAGACCGCTTGGCTTTCGATGGCAGTGACGGCAAAGAAATTCTTGGGGGTGGGAACTTCCTCCGCGAGCTGGCAAGCTAAAGGGCGATCGAACATTCTGCCGAAGGCCGGGCGAGGGGCTTTGCTACAATCTTCGTCAGAGCGACAACTGCATGCCTTCAACTGCATTTACGGATGTCCCCACCGCGATCGAGGAAATCCGCGCCGGGCGGATGATCGTGGTGGTCGATGATGAAGACCGGGAAAACGAAGGCGATCTCACCCTGGCAGCGGAGAAAGTCACCCCGGAAGCCATCAACTTCATGGCGAAAAACGGTCGCGGATTGATCTGCCTGGCCATGACCGCCGAACGTCTCGACTACCTGCGCATCGGCCCAATGACCCGCGAGAACACCTCGCCTTACGGCACCGCGTTTTACGAGAGCGTCGAGGCCCGCGAGGGTGTCACCACGGGTATCTCCGCGCATGATCGCGCGCGAACCATTCAGGTTGCCATCGACCCGGCGAGCCGCGCTTCCGATCTGGTGCGTCCGGGACACGTATTTCCCCTGTGCGCGCGTAAGGGCGGCGTGCTGGTACGCGCCGGCCAGACCGAAGCCTCGGTTGATCTGGCGCGTATGGCCGGGCTGATTCCCGCAGGCATCATTTGCGAAATCATGAATGAAGACGGCAGCATGGCGCGGGTGCCCGACCTGATCGAGTTCTGCTCGAAGCACCGACTCAAGATGCTGACCGTGGCGGAATTGATCCGCTATCGCATGGAGAACGAACGCTACGTGGCCCGGATTGGCGAAGCGATGTTACCGACGCGCCACGGCGAATTTCGCATGATCGCTTTCGAAAGCCAGTTGGACGGTGAGTCGCACGTGGCCCTGGTCAAAGGCGACGTGGAACACGCCATGGCGCCGGTCCTGGTACGCATGCACTCGCACTGTCTGGCCGGCGATGTCTTCGGCGGCTCGCTCTGCGACTGTCAGCAGGTGCTCGACCGGTCGCTGGAGATGATCGCGCGCGAAGGCACTGGAGCCTTGATCTACCTGCACCAGTCGTCGAAAGGCTTCAGCGTGGACGATGCCCAGCGTATCGCCTTTCACCGCGAGAAGAGACCGACTTCGACCGCAGGCCACCAAAGCAAGACTCAACGCGACGTTGGCGTAGGCGCCCAGATTCTTTCCGACTTGAATCTTCGTGCCATCCGCGTGCTGACCAACCATCCCAAGCGCGTGGCCGCGCTGGAGGGGTTCGGCATCCGCATCACCGAACAGGTGCCAATTTCGACGGCCAAGACCGTGGCCGGCTAATTCGGCCGGCGCGGCACTACCTGTTCGTCTTCAATCACAAATTGGGCGGAGCATTTGTTCGATCCGCAGATTACCGGAATGAGGCCGCGCATCTGCCGCCGGGTAATTAAGCCCAGGGTACCGCACTCTGGACAGGCTAGCACGGCCCAATATGGATCCTCCTGGTCGCCAACCTCGCCCGCGTTCTCCAGCACGAAGATGGTGCCTGGCTCCATCTGCTCGGGGAGCCACTCGGTCACGATGTTCAGTTGCGCCACCATTGTCACCTCCAGCCTTACTTCAACTGGCCTCTCCCTTGCTCGTTGACGAACCCCTCCCCTGCGCACCATGAGAATCTACCTGGGTAACGAACTTCTGCGCCGGCCCGAGCCGCGCGTGGCCTGCTTCTGCGCCGGACGGCGGTTGAAGATCTCCGCCCGCACCTCGCGCACGGCGTCGTTCAGGCACACACCCAGCAGCGGCTGGCGCGAGTTCTTGAGGATGTCAATCACCTCGCGCTGCGAATTCTCGAGATAGACGCGTTTGCCATCGGTGAGCAGGTGATATTCGCAGCCGTTGCTGACGGCTTCCGCCAGTCGGCGGCCCAGCTCCTTCTGTAGGAACTTCATGATGCGGCGAACTTTTTGCAGGGGGAAGCCCTTGCGGCGAAGAGCACAGATCACCGCGATCTCGGTGATGTCGTCGGCGGAATACAGCCTGCGCCGGCCTTCGCGCCTGGGTACCACGATCCCGCGCTCGTCCCACCACTGCAGCTGCCGTGGCGTGATGCCCGTAAGCCGCACCACTTGCGCCGATGTAAACTGCTGATCCATGGCACTTAGGAAATGTTTTAAACATTTCCTCTACAAATGTTTGGACTATTTTAGGATCGGAACCAAGAATGTCAATGGGAAATATGTGTTGGCCGAGACTCGGGCGCCGCCGCCGACGAAGTGAACAAGCTCCAGCTTGTCGCCGTCCTTCAGTTGGGTTGAATCCCAGCTGCTGCGGGGAACGATCTCGAGGTTCAGCTCAACGGCAACCCGGTCGGTCTTCATACCCAGTTGTCCAACCAGGGTCGCCACGGTCAGACCGTCAGGAAGGCTTCGTGCTTCGCCGTTGATTTGGAGGATCATGGAAGAAAGATTAGAAAACAAGCAATCGCCATTAGCAATTATTAAGAACAAAATCTCGTGTTGGGGTCAACCCTGGTATTCAGCGGCACTCCGCGTGGGAACGCATGACCTGCGGTTGCTGATTGCCATTTGCTCATTGCCATCTAATACCCGCGCTGTTTGTCCACTTCATTCAAGAGTGGTTGGCCGGCCAGGAAGCGCTTCATGTTCTCTACGATGTGCTGGTAGTGGCGTTCCCACAATTGCTCGGTGAACGACGCGGTGTGCGGTGTGATCAGCACGTTGTCCAGCCGCCAGAAGGCCGAGCCCCGGGGTAAAGGTTCCTGGATGAAAACATCCAGCGCAGCGCCACCGATGCGCTTGTTCTTCAGAGCGTCGATCAAGTCAACCTCAACGATCAGGGGGCCCCGGCTGACGTTAATGAGGTAAGCGTCCCGTTTCATCTTCCTAAGCCTGGCAGCGTTGATGATACCGCGGGTCGCGGGAGTCAACGGCGCACAAAGCAGTACGAAATCGGCCTGGGGCAAGACGTCATCGATCTGCGCAGCTGTATAGACTTCGTCGGCGCCGTTAGTTCCCTTGCCCGCGTTTTCGCGGACTGCCAACACTCGTAACCCCAAAGCCTTGGCGCGTTGCGTGAATTCGTTGCCGATGCCGCCCATCCCGACAACGGCCACCGTAGTGCCGGCGACTTCGCGCGGGTGCGGTCGTTCGTGCCAGACCTTGTCCTGAGCCCACTTCTTTTTGACCTGGTAGCGCATGGCCTGAGGTAAGCGCTTGGCCAGCGCGAGAATCATGGCGAGCGCGTGCTCGGCTACCACCGGTCCGTGAATTCCCGTGGAGTTCGTGACACGCACGCTGCTACGAACCAGCTCCGGGAACATAAGCTGGTGAACTGCCGCGGTTGGCGAATGAATCCATTGGAGCTTGGCTGCCCGCTTGAAGTCCGGCAGACTCAAAAAAGCGCCAACAAACACGGCCGTGTCTTCGATCTCCCGAGACACGCGGTCGTTGCTCTCCAGCTGGACAAACTGGTGTTCGGGAAAATCGTCCCGCAGGCGTTCGTTGATCCATGCCGGCGCGTGCCAGAGCTCAAAACTGTTGAAGTGGACAATCAGACCTTTCATATGCGCCCGTTCGACGGCGCCCCGGGGACGCGCAGATCGTGCCCGGTCATCTCTGTGGGCTGATCGAAACTCAGCATACCGATTACAGTGGGAGAGATATCGCGCAGCGATCCGTTCTGCCGCAGGGAGAAGTTCTTCGCGTCTTCGCTTACCACGATGAAGGGCACGGGATTGGTAGTGTGGGCGGTGTGCGGTCCGCCTGTAGCCGGATCGATCATCATCTCCGCGTTGCCGTGATCGGCGGTGATGAGCATGGCTCCGCCCTTACGGCGAACCGCCTGGTAAATCTCCCCCAGGCACGCGTCGACGGTTTCGACGGCAGAGACCGTGGGCGTGATCTTGCCCGAGTGCCCGACCATGTCGGCGTTGGCGAAGTTCACGATCACCACGTCGAAAGCCGGGTCACTCGTGGCTTTCACCACAGCCTCGGCGATGCCGGCCGCTGACATTTCCGGCTTCATGTCGTAGGTAGCAACTTTGGGCGAGGGTACCAGCACACGGTCTTCACCCGGAAAGGGCTTCTCGACGCCGCCATTGAAGAAATATGTCACATGCGCATACTTCTCGGTCTCGGCCACGCGCAGGTTTCGCAGGTGATGGTCCGCCATGACATTGGCTAGGATGTTCTTGAGGCTGTCCGACTGAACCACGAACGGCAGCGTGAACTGCTTGTCGTATTGGGTCATACAGACATACTTCAAGTTCTTGGGGATGCTATCGCGCGGGATCGCGGCATCAAGAGCAGCGGCGTCCGGTAGATCGCGGCCGCTTTGTCCAGTTAGCCCGCTTTCCCGAGTCAAACAACGTGTGATCTGGCGAGCGCGATCGGCACGGAAGTTGAAATTAATCACCGAGTCCTGGTCGCGAATAGTAGTCACGGCCTGCCCGCGACTATCAAGACACACAAAAGGCACGACGAATTCGTCGGTCACTCCGCGATTGTAAGAGTCCTTCATTCCCTGGACGGGGTCCACGTATTCGCCGCCGGCTGCTTTGCCCTGGACCATGGCGGTAACAGCTTCCAACTCGCGGTCCCATTTCCTGTCACGATCCATTGCATAGTACCGGCCACTCACGCTGGCGACTCTCCCGGTACCATACTGGCCCATCTTTTGCTGCAAGGCTTGGATGTAGCCTGCTCCGTTGGTGGGCAGGGTGTCGCGCCCATCCATGAAGCAGTGCACGAAGACGCGGTCAATTCCGTTTTGGCGGGCCATGCCGAGCAGCGCGTACAAGTGGTCTTGGTGGGAGTGCACGCCGCCATCAGAGAGCAATCCACAAAAATGCAACTGCCGTCCGCCGCTGCGCGCGTTCTTCATCGCTTCCAACAGGACTGGGTTGGAAAAGAGGTCACCGTTCTGGATCATTCGATCGATCTTGGTGATGTCCATCTGCACGATCCGTCCGGCACCGATGTTCAGATGCCCCACTTCGCTGTTGCCCATCTGTCCCTGGGGCAGACCAACGTAGGGTCCGCTGGTCTGGATCAAGGTGTTGGGATACTCGCGGAGCAGCCGGTCGTAGTTTGGTTTGCGGGCCAGCGAAATGGCGTTGGCCGGTGAAGGGGGCGCGTAGCCCCAACCATCAAGAATGGTGAGGACGAGTGGACGATTCATGGTGAAGAGAAAATTGTAAACGCATCGCCGCTGGAATTGCCAAGATCGGCGACGACGGAGTAGGCTTCAGGCCGAAGATTTTAGAGTCCGTCCGGAGACAATGCTATTCCGGCCACAAATGAAGGATGCAACATGGATCGAACCAGCACCGTCTATCTAGAGAGGCGAGGCGCCACCGTCGAGCTGATTCTGAACCGTCCTGAGGTCCTCAACGCCGAGAACTGGGCCATGGCTGATGATTTTCACGCCGCGCTCGATGAGCTTGAGACCAGCTCGGATGTTCGCGCGGTGGTAGTCACCGGCAAGGGCAGGGCGTTCTCATCAGGGGTTGATCTGCGCGCTTTGTCTGCCGGCGAACTCAAAATCGCCTGGTTTCGCCGATTCGACGAAGGTTTGCGCCGTTTGGAACAGCTCGATGCGCTCACGGTTGCCAAGATTCGCGGCTATGCGCTCGGCGGCGGGTTGCAAGTGGCTTTGGCTTGCGATCTGCGGATCGCTGCGGAAGGTACCCGTTTAGGATTGCCGGCGGTTCTGGAGGCCCTGATTCCGGGGATGGGCACCTACAGATTGTCACGCTTTATCGGTCTGGGCCGCGCGCGGCGTTTGGTCCTCAGCGGAGAGTTAATTGCGGCCGACGAGGCGCTGCGCATCGGACTGGTGGACTGGGTGGTCCCGGATGAGAACCTGAACGAGAAAGTCGAGTCCGTGATCACCTCGGTCGCGAAAGGCAGTGCTATAGCTCGAGGATATTCCAAGAAGCTGGTCACATCGTCGTTCGAAACCGACTACCAGGACCAGTTCACAAAGTATCTCGAGTATCAATCGGAGTGCCTGCGGTCGCCGGAACACAAAGCCACCATGGCCGAATACCGCGGCCGCCAGAAGCAAAGGAGGTAAGAAGTGTTTTTAAAGCCCGCGCAGTTCACCGATCTGGCGCTTCTGCTGCTGCGCTTTATGGTGGCTGTGATTATCGGCACCAGTGGTTGGGGCCATCTCAAGGATCCGGAAGGGCGAAGCAAATCCCTTGGCCTGAGCAAGGGCTTCACCATTTTTCTAGGCATGGCCGAAGCAGCCGGGGCCCTGGCAGTAACCTGGGGAGTGCTCACGCAATGGGCGGCGCTGGGGTTGATTCTGCTCATGGGGGGCGCCATTCAGAGGAAAATCTTCGTCTGGCACACCGGCTTCTGGGGCAAACACGGGACTGACGGCTGGCACTACGACTTGATGCTGGTGGTGATGAGCCTGGTGATCATCGCTACCGGAGGCGGGCGGTACGTTTTAATGAAGTGATCAGGACGCGCGGATCATTCGTTCTTGGCAGCGGGCTTCAAGTTCACCAGTCCTACGACATCGCCCCCGTTCGGCCCAACAGCATGCACCCACACGTTGTTAAACGCGTCTTTCAGCTCCGGATATTGGACGACAAACGCGTTGGCTAAGCCACGGGCCTCGGCTTGCGTGGCGTTGAAGTCGGCGGTATTGGCCGCCGAGTAGCGGATCGCAAGATCGAAGGTGGTATCGGTGCGGAAGACGCTCATATCCGTAATGCTGTAAGTCCTACCGTTGGCGCTGAAGCTTACCGGGTTTCCGGCCGGGACGTCCTTAGGCTGAATCCCGCCCGACTCCTGCGTGATCTTGGACAGCAGACTGGAGTCCATGAACTCAACCGGCGCCAGCAACTGCCAGGAGGTCACATAGTAAAACCAGGCGTTGTGATTCTGGCCTTTGGACTTGTATTCGCGGGCATGCTCGAGATACCAGATACCGTCATGTCCCAGGGCCGACGCTGGACGAACATAGAATGCCGCGAGCTTCCAGCCGTTGCTCTCCTGGAAGATTGTAGTCAGAGCGTATGGCCCCTTGTTACCGACGAAATCCTGGATCACGATTCCATACTTCCCCGCCGGCAATCCGGGAATGTCGAACTCCGCGGTGTTGGCTCCGAGACCGCCGGCACCGAAGACACCGCAATAGAATCGCCCGTCGGAGCTGGGCGTCGGTCCGTTGTCGATGAAAAACGAAGTGCGTAGTTGAGGATGGGCCCCGGCGAAAGCCGGCTTATTCTCGTTGATCGCCGCCGCGACCCCGTTGAAACTGGATTGCAGGGAAGGAATCGCGTTGGCCTGCATGGCGGACACATCTCCGGCGGCGGCCCGGTCATACGCCTGCTTGGCGGCGTTCTCCATCGCGGACCTCGGATCGCCGGGTATTTCGTCGCGAGTCTGGCAGGTCTGTCCCCACGCGGAAGCTGCGGCTGCCACGATCACGGCCGTCGAAAAGACCCTTAGGCTCCTTAATGACTTCATCGTAATCCTATAGGTGGCACTACTCTGCTTTCCTAAGATGCTCTTGCTCGCGGTCTCGGATGCATTCACGGCCGGCCGTCATCTACCTCTTCTCTAAATATACCTTTGCCGTAACCCAGCCGCCAGATGCCCTGATCAACGACGACCAAGGTGAGTCGAAGAATAATACTGTCTCATCCTGGCAAGATGCCTTTCCTGCCGCGTTCATTCAAGATAAGGAGTAAAATTCATCTGTTCGGCCTTATGACTTCAATTGTGCGACGGCAATGATTCGGGTTTTTATAACATTTTGCGCAATTCTGGCCCTGACGGGGGCGCTAGCCATGGCCCAGGTGTCGCCCATCCAGGTGAACCCGCCGCGTCGTCAGCGTCCTGTCCGGCCCCAGACTCCGGCGGATTTTGCTCCCGATCCTGCTCCGAGAACGCCTGTCGCCCAACCCGTAGCTCAGCCTGTTGCGCCTGCGGCGCCTGCTCAAACACCGGCAGCGGTGGCTGCAGTACCAGAAACCGAGCAGCCGGCTGAGAATCTACCTCCGCCCACAACCCCGCAAGTCACCTATCGCAATAACCTGCTGACCGTCCAGGCGATGAATAGCACTCTGGCCGGACTCCTGACCGCAATCCGCAACAAAACCGGAATTCAGGTCGAGGGCCTGGAAGCAGGTGCCCCAGAGCGCGTGGCCATCTCCATGGGACCGGCGCCGGAAGGGGAAGTCCTGGCCGCGATCCTCGGAGGATCCAAGTTCGACTACGTTGTAGTGGAGCGCCCGGACAGCCCCGGAACCGTACAACGGGTTCTGCTTTCACCGCGAACCGGTGCTTCAACCCCAGCTGCAGGAGCCACTCCTGCGCCTCCAGCGTCTGCGAACGGCGAGGGTGACGACGAGGATCCTGACGAGGCTGAAGCCCCGCAGGATACGCCGGCGCGACCACCGCTGACGCAGGCGCAACCACAGCAGCCGCAACAGCAGCCGCCGCAAGCCAAGACCCCCGAACAGTTGCTCGAAGAACTTAAGCGCATGCAGCAGCAGCAACCACCAGCGTCGCAGCCGCAGCCGAATGCGCCAGTCAAGACTCCGCCAACCCCGCAATAACCACAGGTGCGCCGTTCTGGCGTCACACATAAACCGGAAACTTAAGATGTCTGGGTTTGCGGCCTCGGGCGTATTCGGCCTCAGGGAGTCCCGATCAGTTGCCGGATTGCGAGGTCGCGATCGCTGCCACCGGCGCGGGGCTCTCTACTGCTTCCTGCCTCAGGGCGAAGGCTCGAAGGATCGCCATGATGACGGCGTATCCGCAAGCAATGCCGAACGCCAATGAAAAAACTATCGTCACGAAAACAGCGGAGGAAGCCAGCAGAGTTCTCATTGGTATCTTCTAGGATGCACTTTTCTAAGTACCCGGTTGGTTTAGGACCGAGACTGGGGGAATTTTCGGCCAGATGCTTGCGATTGTCTTGATTACAGGTGGTGTTGCCCGCTAGTAACACCATAATGCCGCACCCGGGCGATTCACGCAAGACGCCGTGAAATAAAGGGATTTGTCCCTCTTTTTCGGTGTGAGATTCTGGCCCAATCGGCTGTGGTACCTTTTTCCCCCGACGCTGACGTCGATTCGTGCGATGTAACCGGACCTTTGCCGAAGATTCACCTAGATTTCAAGTTTGCCATCGCCCGATGATGGATCGTCCCTACCTTTAGTCCTCAAGGCCCTTGTCCTATAGTCCTCAAGGCCCTTGTCCTACTTTTTCTTTGGTGGAAACAGACACTTCCCTCGCAACTCTCATCGAATTACAGAGCCCACTTCGACCCAGTTGAGGTGTGTTTTATGCTATCAGCGCGGGTCCGGACCAGCCCAGTAGTCGTTTCACTTCTTAGCGCATGCCTGTATGTTCCCATCGCGGCGCAGACGGTGCAGGCGATCCCCAATGATAGAGTCCGATTGGCTTCGCGCGAAGAGGGCGAAGCTGTTGTCGAGGCGGCGTGGGAGCTTCGCCGGGGTCTCGGCTCCAAGCCCGACTGTTCCCATTTCGTCAACGCCATCTATGCCCAAGCTGGCCTCGACTTTGAATACTCGAGTTCGAGCGATATTTTCGACGGGATCAACTCTTTCCGGCGTGTTCACCGCCCGCAGCCCGGGGATCTGGTGGTCTGGCGGGGTCACGTTGGTATTGTCGTCGATCCCAATGAACATTCGTTTTACAGTTCGGTGCTTTCCGGGTTCGCCATCGAAGATTACCTCTCCGACTATTGGGTAAGCCGCGGACCTCCACGCTTTTATCGATACCTGATCGATGACGTCCATAGCGCCCGCCTTGCGGGACATAGCAACTCGAATGAGACGGTTTTAGCTCCAGCCCCACTTACCTCCGCGCGGCCCGTCTTGCGCCGCCCCAGTGCAAAGGCGGGTCGCGATCTGAATCGACAGATTCATGATGGCAGCACGATCCTCGAGCCGTCGGACGAAGATGCCGAGATTTCCGACATTATGTATGTGTCTTCGCACGCCAGGCCCTCGAACGCTGACGTCGAAAAGGCTCTGCTCCGTCTGGCTGATGCAAACGGAGAACACCTGCCTGGGCACGCCGTTCTACGCCCTAACCAGACGATGGTGGTGGCTGAGCTGGTTACGGTTACCGAGATTACTATTCATGACCATTCCGGATGGGCGCAGCTGAAGGTCAGCTCCAGAGGGTCGATTCGCACTGCCGAAAGCGAAGCTAACCCCAACGGTGCTGAACAATGGTCCGTCGTCTTGCGCCGGAACGAGGGCCGCTGGGTTCTGCAGGCGCCCCAGAATCATTTGTACCTTCGCCGTGATTTGGCCGTACGCGTTCAAGCCGAACATGTGGCGGTCATGTCGCGGGAATCGGCGCACAACCCAGACATCAAAAAAGCGGTGAAAGCGCTCGATGATCTCCTCTCCCTGGAGATCCCGGGGCAGAGTGCCGGGTTGCGGTAACGCGGGACGTCCTTGGCGGTCGATGATAGAAAAGACTCGTGTCGGGGCACCGCTCCATGGGCTTCGGCAAAACTAGCTTGCGAGACAGCGGCATGCTTTCGGGTTTTCGATCGCGGCGATCATGAGCGACGTCGGCGTCCCAGCGATGTTGGCGCCTTTTTAGATCGAACAAATCACCTGTTCTTCTTCCATCCACCCTCATCGGCGGGTTGACCACCCTCACCGTGGCCTTCTAGAATACGGAGTAGAGCTGTGCGTTGACCTCTCCGGACCCAACTGTACGGGGTAGGCAGCGATTCGGAATCGAGGGACCCAGGTATCAGGATGGCGATCAGCAAGATCACCGTGCGCGGCGCCCGCCAGCACAACCTCAAGAACATTTCGGTGGAGATTCCCCGCAACACCTTCACGGTGATCACCGGACTGAGCGGATCGGGAAAGTCCTCGCTGGCGTTTGACACCATTTATGCCGAGGGCCAACGTCGCTACGTGGAGACCCTATCGGCCTACGCGCGCCAGTTCCTCGACCAGATGGAGCGGCCCGACGTTGACTCCATCGATGGCCTGAGTCCGGCGATTTCGATCGAGCAAAAAACGACCTCGCGCAGCCCGCGTTCGACAGTAGGGACCATTACCGAGATCTACGATTATCTGCGGCTGCTCTATGCGTCGGTGGGGGTGCCTCATTGTCCGCAGTGTGGCAAGCCGATCAGCCGCCAATCCGCCGAGCAGATTGTGCAACAGATAATGCAGCTCAAGAGCGATGATCGAGTGATGCTGCTGGCGCCCCTGGTCCGCGGGCGCAAAGGTGAATTCAAGGTCGAGCTGGCCAAGTTGGTACAGCAGGGCTACGTGCGCGCCCGCATCGATGGCGAGTTGCGCCACCTGGACGAAGAGCTCGACGAGATTCGCCTGGACAAGCGCAAGAACCACACTATCGAAGTGGTTGTCGATCGCTTGCTGGTAAAGCCGGGGATTGAGAAGCGCATGGCAGCGTCCGTGGGCATGGCGATGAAGCTGGGCAACGGGTTAGTCCAGGTGGCGGTGGTTGGCGGCGACGAGCGGCTGTACTCCTCGCGCATGGCGTGTCCGGATTGTGGTATTAACATCCCGGCGCTCGAGCCGCGGTCGTTTTCCTTCAACAGCGTATACGGCGCGTGTCCGGAGTGCAACGGGCTGGGCAGCAAGTACGATTTTGATCCGGCCAAGATCATCGTCGATTGGTCGAAACCGCTGCTGGATGGCGCTTTGGGCCCCGGCTCCGGATCCACTTACTTGAAGCGGATGGTAGAGATCGTGTCCGCGGCTTACAAGATCGATCTTGCTCAGCCGTTTGAAAAGCTTTCGCCCAGAATCCAGAACCTTCTACTCTACGGCCCCGAAGAGAAGGAGGCGCCACGACTGGGATACCGTGGGGTGCTCGGGTTTCTTAAACAGAACCTCGAAGACTCGACCTCGGAGAGCTATCGAGAGTGGCTGCTCGGTTACATGTCGGCCACCAAGTGCACGGTCTGTCATGGACGAAGGTTGCGTCCGGAGAGCCTGGCGGTAAAGGTCAACGGGCTTTCCAGCGCGGACTTCACAGCGCTTCCCGTTTCGCGCGCCGTGGAAGTTGCGACTAAGATCCGGCTCAACGAGCGCGAAAAAATCATCGCCGGACGGGTGTTGGCGGAGATCGTGGAGCGCTTGCAGTTCCTAAACGCGGTCGGGCTGGGCTATATCTCGCTCGACCGTTCGGCCGCCACGCTTTCCGGTGGCGAGGGCCAGCGAATCCGGCTGGCCACGCAGATCGGGTCGCGGCTACGCGGCGTGCTCTACGTTCTGGACGAGCCCTCGATCGGCTTGCATCACCGCGACAACAACCGCTTGCTGCAGGCGCTGGAATCGCTGCGCGATCTTGGCAACACCGTGCTTGTGGTCGAGCACGACGAAGAGACGATTCGTCGCGCCGACTATGTGATCGACCTCGGTCCGGGCGCCGGACTAAACGGGGGTGAAGTGGTCGCCCTGGGCACACCAGCCGAGATCACCGAACAACCGAAGTCGCTCACCGGGCAATACATCTCCGGCGCCAAGACTATTGCTTCCCGGCTCCCGCGGATAACGAACGGCAAGGCCATCACGGTGTTGGGCGCGCGCGAACACAATCTCCGCAACATCGACGTAACTATCCCCCTGGGCGTGATCACGGTGGTGACTGGAGTTTCCGGGTCGGGCAAGTCCACCCTGGTGAATGACATTCTCTACAAAGCACTGGCCTGCCAGCTTTACCGGTCGCGCGAGGAGCCAGGCCTGCATAAGGCGATCGCAGGCGCCGAGAATATCGACAAGGTGATCCGCATCGATCAATCGCCCATCGGGCGGACGCCGCGATCGAACCCCGCCACCTATACCGGAGTGTTCACCCATATCCGCGATCTCTATGCGATGCTGCCGCAATCTCGCGAACGCGGGTACAAAGCCGGACGTTTCTCCTTCAACGTCTCCGGGGGACGCTGCGAGCACTGCCAGGGCGAGGGAGAGCGGCGCATCGAGATGAACTTCCTGCCCGACGTCTACGTGCTCTGTGAGGTCTGTGGCGGGAAGCGCTACAACCACGAGACGCTCGCGGTCCGTTTCAAAGAGCGCTCGATCGCCGACTTGCTGGAGATGTCGGTCTCCGACGCGTTGCCCATCCTCGAGGACATCCCCCAGATCCGGCAAAAGCTGCAGACGCTCGAAGATGTAGGCCTCGGCTACATCAAACTGGGCCAGTCGGCGGTCACGCTCTCCGGCGGGGAAGCGCAGAGGATGAAACTCGCGAAGGAGTTATCGAAGCGGCAGACCGGTCGCACACTCTATCTGCTCGATGAACCCACGACGGGCCTCCATTTTGAGGATGTGAACAAGTTGCTGGAGGTAATTCACCGGCTCACGGACCTGGGCAACTCGGTGATCATCATTGAGCACAACCTGGATGTGGTGCGCAACGCGGATTGGATCATCGACCTTGGGCCGGAAGGCGGCGATCATGGCGGGCTGATTGTTGCCCAAGGAACCCCAGCACAGGTTTCTAGAATCAAGAAGTCGCACACCGGGCAGGCGCTCTTCGACCATTCAAGAATAGCTCGCAAGTGACTGATAAAAAAGGACATCTGCAAAACTCTTCGGGAAATCGGAATAAATTAGGGTTCTCTGTTTCGGTTTGAAAGGTCGCGCGCTAAAGTGTGCTCAACCTTCTCCTTATACCTGGGCACAATTGAGGGGTAGCGTACTTTGGCTTCCAATGCTCCAAGCGCTACCCCTTTCGTCCGCTCCAATGTTCCTGATAAATTGATCGCAGAGCCGTCGACTACCCACATTTGGATTCCTACGATCCCATCCCGCCGAGCCGACCCGAAGCGCCGGTGGCTACGCCGCCTCTAGAGCCAAGGGCACACGAGAACCCGGTTTTCAACCTGTCAGATGTGTTGTTGATCGCGGTCGTGGCGGTGGTCGCCCTGGTTTTGTCTGGAACCGTGACTGTGTTCTTTGCCTCTGCACTCCACCTATTCCGGGGCAATATCAAGGACCTGGCCGGCAACGTACTGGTGTTCCTGCCGGCGCAGGTGCTGGCTTATATCGTAACCGTGGGCTTCATGGTGCTTCTCATCTGGCAGAAGTACCGGACAGGGTTCCTCGCGGCCGTGCGCTGGAATGCCCTGGCCGGCCGCTGGGTCTACGGCGCCATAGCTCTGGGTGCAGCTTTGGGCCTGATCAACGATCTCTTGTCCGGCTTTCTGGAACGATGGATACCTAAGTCGCTGCCGATTGACGAGTACTTCCGCAACCCAGCCTCAGCCTATGCTCTGGCGGCGTTTGGAATTTTGATTGCCCCGCTGGTGGAAGAGCTGTTTTTTCGCGGCTTTCTCTATCCGGCACTTGCCAGGCCGTTGGGTTCGGCGTTGGCCGTCGGGTTGACCGGGGCTCTGTTTGCCCTGATCCACTCGGAGCAATTGGCGCACTCCTGGATTCCGCTCCTGCTCCTGTTCGCCATCGGCGTAATCCTCACCTTGGTTCGAGCCAAAACCAAGTCAGTGGCGACGTGCGTGATCGTCCACATGACATACAACACTACCCTGTTCACCTTGCTATACATTGGCACCGGGGGCTTCCGCCATATGGAGCGAATCTGATGGCGTTGACTTCCGCAAGTTTTTCCTGTGAGTCGGGAACATGTCACTGCTTGAACGCAACCAACTGATCGATTTGCTCGCGGCCAACTCGTTTCGGCTTGGAGAATTCACGCTGTCTTCCGGCATCAGGAGTGACTATTACATCGATTGTCGCACAACCACGCTCCACGCTCGCGGGGCGGAGCTCACGGGACGAGTGTTCCTCGACCTCTTTCGGCAGCAAGGATGGCAGCCCCGGGCTGTGGGCGGGCTGACAATGGGTGCCGATCCGGTGGTAGTGGCCGTCTCAATCATCAGCTCTCAAGCGGGAACGCCGGTGCACGGATTCCTGGTGCGCAAGCAGGAAAAAGCTCACGGCATGGGTCGTCGCATCGAAGGCTTCCAGGAGAAAGGCGCGCCGGTCGTGATCGTAGACGACGTTTGCACCACCGGCAGCTCGACCATCCAGGCCATCCAGGCCGCGCGCGAATTCGGCTTCCAGATCGTTGGCGTAGCCTGCCTGGTGGAGCGCGAAGAAGCCGGCGGAAGGCCAGCGGTCGAGACCGTTGCCGTCCCGGCGCCGTTCGTCTCGATCTTCAAATCCGGCGAGATCAAAGCTGCACACCGGAAGTTGAAGCAATCGCCGCCGACCTTCGCTTACTCCGGGGTGTGTGAAGTGTGCGGCCGTCCCGCGGTGACCAACGAGCCCACTTTGCGCTGTGACGTTCATCGGACGTGAAAGAAGCGCTCAGCAATCAGCCTTCAGCACCGAGAGTCCTCTTCTTTCCGATGGCGACGATCCTGGATACAACCGAAAGTCTCGTGCTCTATGTGCTTCTGTGTCTCCGGGGTAGGTTTTGTTTCCATGTAGAATCGAGACGATGATCAAGACTCTGGAATGGACCAGCGACGGCGTCCGCTTTATCGATCAGACCAGACTTCCGACCGAGGAGGTCTACGTTACCTGCCGGACGTACCAGGAGGTGGCAGCGGCCATTCGCGACATGGTTGTTCGGGGTGCGCCGGCGATCGGCGTGGCTGCAGCCATGGGGATCGCTCTAGGCATGAATCAGGCGACGGGCGCTGACGAAAAAGCGCTCCGTCGCGACTTCGAGCGGGTGGCTGAGACCATCGCCGCGACTCGGCCCACGGCCGTCAATTTGTTCTGGGCTATCGAGCGCATGCGCCAGAAGTTCGAGTCCGTGACCGGGCGGCCGGCCAGCCAGATCAAGGCTTCGTTGATTCAGGAGGCGCAGAAGATGTATCTGGAAGATATCGCGGCAAACCGGACCATGGGGCGCTACGGAGCAACGCTGATGCCCAGTTCCGGCGGCGTTCTCACCCACTGTAATGCCGGAGCTCTTGCGACTTGCGGATACGGTACTGCTCTGGGCGTGATTCGCGCCGCGATTGAATCGGGAAAAGAGATTCGCGTCTTCGCCGATGAGACGCGTCCGTTTCTCCAGGGTGCGCGACTCACCGCCTGGGAGCTTACCAAAGACGGAATCCACACGACGGTCATCGCCGACAACATGGCCGGCGCGATGATGCGCCAGGGCAAGATCAAAGCCGTGATCGTCGGCGCGGACCGCATCGTGGCCAACGGCGATGTCGCCAACAAGATCGGCACGTACAGCGTGGCAATCCTCGCCAAGGAACACGGGATCCCTTTTTACGTTGCCGCGCCCTGGTCCACGGTGGACATGCACACCATGAGCGGCGAACAGATTCCGATTGAGCAGCGGCCGCGGCGCGAAATCACGCATCACGGCGACAAGCAGATGGCCCCCGATGGAGTTGAGGTGGAGAATCCCGCCTTCGATGTCACGCCCAGCCGCTATGTCACCGGGATCATCACGGAACGGGGCATCGCGAAAGCGCCCTATGAGCAAACGCTCAAAGAGCTGGCAGCAGCAGCGCCCGTGCTCGCGTAAAGGCCGGTGCTGACCGAAACCAGTCGCGTCGAGTCTTGTCCTGATGGCATATTCACCGAGCGTCAGCGATCTACCGCGTGATCTTCACTGCTGCTCCAAGGGCTTCGTAACCTTCATCTTTGAGGGTTTCATCCGTGGCGGAGCGCAGCGCGGATTCGTCGGCGTTCTGAGGTAATTTGCAGTGACGGCGGATCACTTCTTCGCCGGTTTGGATTCGCACCAGCCAGCTTGACTTGGCAGGATCCCAGGAGACTTCGACGCTATCGGCACGCATTGCTTTCCTCCCGTGGCTAGAATTCCATGGTCTTCAAGTTGGGGCTGATCGTCAGCCTGGCAGCGGTCGCCCTTTGTACGTCCTCGAAGGTAAGGCCCGGGGCGACTTCTTCCAGCACCAGGCCCTGCGGCGTAACTTTGATATAGGCCATTTCCGTCACGATCGTGTCGACGACCTTCATACCAGTCAGCGGCAGAGTACATTTCTTCAGGATCTTCGGCGCACCGTCTCGAGTCGTGTGTTCCATGGCGATGACCACGCGGCGCGCCCCGGCCACCAGATCCATTGCACCCCCCATGCCCTTCACCATCTTGCCCGGGATCATCCAGTTGGCAAGATTGCCTTCTTCATCTACTTCCATGGCGCCGAGCACGCTGAAATCGATGTGACCGCCGCGGATCATCGCGAACGACTCAGCGCTCGAGAAATAAGCCGTGCCCGGGATCTCCGTGATCGTCTCCTTGCCCGCGTTGATCAGGTCGGGATCTTCATCGCCCTCAAAGGGGAAGGGCCCCACGCCTAGCATTCCGTTCTCACTCTGCAGCACGACCTCAACGCCGGCGGGAACGTGGTTGGCGACCAAGGTAGGCATACCGATACCCAGATTCACATAGAAGCCGTCGCGCAGCTCGCGGGCTATGCGCCTTACGATGCGCTCCCGCTTCTCGTGATCTTTTTGCTTGTCGGTCGGCACAGGGGTAGTAGCCATATTATTCCCGTTCAGTAATCAGGTCTCCCACTTTGGTCAGGCCGTCGGTCAGGATCTCGGCCCCGCAAATCTCTCGGTGTGCTCATGTTTCATCCTAGCTGGACGTCAGGCCCGTTTGCGTACCGTGCGCCTCTCAATCCGCTTCTCCGCTTTGCTCAGAACGATCCGTTTCACGTAAACACCGGGCACGTGGACACCGTCGGGGGCGAGTTCTCCGGGTTCTACGATCTCTTCGACCTCGGCAATGGTCACTCGCGCCGCTGTGGCCATCACCGGATTGAAGTTGCGGGCCGTCTTACGGAAGACCAGGTTGCCCCAGCGATCCGCTTTCCACGCTTTCACGAGCGCGAAATCGGCCTTCAACGCCCTCTCGAGAAGGTGAGGCCGGCCATGGAATTCCCGCACCTCCTTGCCTTCCGCGACAATGGTGCCTGCTCCCGTAGGCGTGAAGAAAGCAGGTATGCCCGCGCCTCCAGCGCGAATTCGTTCCGCCAGCGTGCCTTGCGGATTCAACTCCAGCTGTACCTTGCCGCTCAGCACCATCTCTTCGAACATCTTGTTCTCGCCGACGTAGGAGCCGATATGCTTCTTGATCTGGCCTCGGCCCAGCAGCTTGCCGAGCCCGGATTGATCCACGCCCGCGTTGTTAGAGACAGTGGTCAGTTCGCGGACGCCTTTGCGGACCAGCGCATCGATCAAGTCTTCCGGGACGCCGCACAAGCCGAAGCCCCCCACCATGATCAGGGCGCCGTCCTGAACGTCGCGCACCGCATCGTCGGCACTAGCAACGACTTTATTCATAAACAAACGATTTTAACAGGCCACGATGACTGCATGGGCGGGCTTACATTCCCTCGATCAAGTGGCGGAGCAAGCGCTTTCCTTCGGGCCAATCGGCCAACCCGGAATCACCGTTGATGTGTCCGGCCGCCCCGATATCCACCATGCGGCTGCCCCAAACGTGCGCCAACTCACGGGCGCGGTTCAGAGTAAGGAATGGGTCGTTGTTGCTGGCCACCAGGATCGACGGAAATGGCAGCAAGCGTCGCGGAACGGGAGAAAAGTCCTTCGTCTGGCGAGGACTGTCTTTGTTGTCAACGTCTGCAGGCGCAACCAGCAAAGCGCCCTTGATCTTATGGACCGCGTCGGTCGCGGCTTGGCACCAGTGGGCCACCGCGACGCAGCCCAAGCTGTGGGCGACGAACACGATCGGCGCCGGCGATTGCCGTACCTCTTCCGAAATACGCTCCACCCACCACTCGCGATGGGGAAATTCCCAATCCTTCTGTTGCACACGCAGGAAGATCGGATTCTGCTGCTCCCAGATTGTCTGCCAATGGCGCGGCCCGGAGTTGTGCCAGCCGGGAATCACCAGCACGGTCGCGGCCGCTTCATGCATGCCGTGCTCAAAACGGTTGGCGCGGTCGAACTCATCCCGCAAGGCCTGGCCGCGCAGGTTTTCGCGAATCAGGGCCAGACGCTGTTCCAGGCGGGTCATAGCGTGCTCGATATACGCGGTGTTGGTGTGGGCAATGTCACGCCACATGGAATAAGGGCTCGAGGAAAGCCGGGTCATCTCACGAAGCGCGCGGCCACCGATGGCATGAAGTTCTGGATTATCGCCGAACTCGTCTACCAGCGTCGCAGAAAGCGCGGTCGAGATCATCTGCGGCAGGTGGCTGATCCATGCACACAGGCGGTCATGGGGTCCTGATTCCAGCTTGAGCAAACGTACGCCGAATTTCTCGAGCAGCAAGCAATATTCGCGGACCTTGCCCATCTCCAGGCTTTGTTCCGGTTGCGGCGTCAACAACCACACGGCGTTCAGGAACAGCTTGGCCTCTGCGTTCTCCAGACCTCCGTGCTCTTTGCCGGCCATGGGATGACCGCCCAGGAAACGAAACGGAGCCTTGTCGCCAAAGACTGAACGCGCCCGCTCGACGATTTCCTTCTTCGTGCTGCCGACGTCGGTGATCAGCGCATCGCGAGGCGCCAGCGGACCAATGCGCTCGATGAGGTCGATGATCCCCCCTACCGGCGTGGCCAGAACAATCAGGTCGCTGCCCAGCACGGCTTCCACCGGGTCCTCGGTACCGAGGTCGATGGCGCGCATCGCCTTGGCCCGGTCGAGCACCGCCTGCCGGTCACAGCCGACGATCTTGCCTGCATACCCGGTGGCTTTGACTGCCAGAGCGAAGGAGCCACCGATCAGGCCCGTCCCGATGATTGTGATTTGCTTGAAAGGCATATCCTGGAACTGTCTTAGAACACTCTGCGCCCCACCGCGGGGGCAATCAGGCGAAGCTCGCCCATAAGCTGGGCGAACTGCTCAGGATACAGCGATTGCGCACCGTCGGAAAGAGCTTTGTCGGGCGCGTTGTGGACCTCGATCAGCAGACCATCAGCGCCGGCTGCGATAGCGGCGCGTCCCATGGGCGCAACTTTGTCGCGACGGCCGGTACCATGCGAAGGGTCGGCGACAATGGGCAAATGCGAAAGTTTCTTGACAATCGGAATAGCAGAAATGTCTAAAGTGTTGCGGGTATAAGTCTCGAATGTCCGAATGCCGCGTTCGCACACGATCACGTCGTAGTTCCCGCCGGCCATCAGGTATTCGGCGGAAAGCAGCAACTCTTCGATGGTCGCCGCGATACCGCGCTTCAGCAGTACCGGTTTGCGCACTTTGCCTAGCTCGCGCAACAGGTTGAAGTTCTGCATGTTGCGCGCGCCTACCTGCAGCATGTCGACATGAGCCAGCATCATCGGGATCTGCGAAATTTCCATCACCTCGGTAACCACCAGCAGCCCGTTCTTGTCTCCGGCTTCGCGCAGCAGCTTCAAGGCATCTTCGCCCAGCCCCTGGAAGGAATAAGGGGAAGTGCGCGGCTTGAAAGCTCCTCCCCGCAGAAAACGCGCGCCCGAACGCGAGACCGATTCGGCCACGGCGAAGATCTGATCGCGGGATTCCACCGAGCACGGTCCGGCCATGATGACCACGTCGTCGCCCCCGATCGATACCCCGTTGTGAAATTTGACGATCGTACCTTCGGGGCGGAAGCTGCGCGCCACCAGTTTGTACGGCGAACTGATGCGGTGGACCTCCCCCACACCAGGCAGAACTTCGATGTCGCGAATGTCGAACTCGCGCCTTGCGCCCACCGCGCCCAGTACCGTTTGCCGCTCGCCCGTTGAGCGATGAACCTCGAACCCCATCTCGATCAGGCGTTCGATCACCTGCTGGATCTGCTCCTCGGCGGCGGTCTCGTGCATGGCTACGATCATTAGTCGTTCACTTCCACATCACGTTCCGTGGTCCCTTCCTTTGCCGCACCACTCGCGACGATCTCATGCTTCTGGATGTTTCTCATCACGTCGATGATCCGTTCGTATACGTGGCGCAGCTCGCTGTCGGGCAGAGGCCCGTGGTTGGCCTGGAGCACGTTCTCAAAAATGGTCTTTTCGCGTTGGGGCTCATAGATTGGCATGCTGGTGTTGCGCTTCAACTTGCCGATTTCTTGCGCCGCCACCGCCCGCTGGTTGAGCAGCTCCACCAGCCTGCGATCGAGCTCGTCAATCTTTTCACGCCACTCGACAATCTCCATATGCCTGCCTTCTTCTGAACAACACTTCACTCAGCAAGGGTGGGACTTTATAAAATTAGAGGTACACAAGAATAACTTAAAGATGTTAACGGCGGGAAGTGGCCGAGTGGACAGCGCCTCCCCTAAGCGACCGGACAAAATCCTCTACTGCGTGGGCTTCGCGACCCGGATTCTTCTCGACAGTCTGGACGATGGCGCTGCCGACGACCGCGGCGTCGGCGAACTCACCTACTTGGGCGAATTGTGCCGCATTTGAGACGCCGAAGCCGACCGCTACCGGCAGATCGGTAAACTTGCGAATGCGCGCCACCAGATCGCGCGCGTCGGTGGCCAGTCGCTTCTGTGTGCCGGTGACGCCGGTTCGGGAAACCGCGTAGACAAAGCCACGGCAAGCTCGGGCGATGATCTTGAGCCTTTCGTTGGGGCTGGTGGGCGCTGCCAGAAAGACGGTATCGATCTGATGTTCGGCCATCAACCTCCGATATTCCTCCGCCTCCTCCACCGTCAAATCGGTCAGCAGAACTCCGTCCACTCCGGCACGGACTGCCTCTTCCGAAAAACGTCGCATGCCGTAACGAAGAATCGGATTGAGGTAACTGAAGATCACCAGGCCGGCTTCAGACTGAGCGCGGATTCGTCCCGCCAGCCGCAAAACGTCTTGCAGTGAGGTACCCCCTTGCAAAGCCCGCTCGCTGGCGCGCTGGATGACTGGGCCATCGGCAACAGGATCGCTGAACGGAACGCCCAGCTCGATCACCTCAGCGCCACCTCGGATCGCGGCCAGCACGATGGCCTCAGTCGCAGCCATAGCCGGATCGCCGCAGGTGATATATGCAACGAGGCCAGGACGGTGGGAGAAATGGATGCGGCTCATAGCTTCAGGTTCTCCCGTAGTATGCCGACATCCTTGTCTCCCCTTCCGGAGATGTTGATGATCACCACGTCGGACTTTCTCATTTTCGGCACGCGCTTCATGCACTCTGCCACGGCGTGCGCCGACTCGAGCGCGGGGATGATTCCCTCGGTCCGCGAGAGCAGGCTGAGCGCTTCTAGGGCCTCGGCGTCCGAGGCGGCCACGTACTCGGCGCGTTTCGAGTCGGCTAGGGCAGCATGCTCCGGGCCAAGCATCGGATAATCCAGACCCGCGGAAATCGAGTGCGTTGTGGCGATTTGACCGTTACTATCCTGCAACACGTAGGAATACGTGCCTTGTAGGACACCCGGCAACCCTCCACGAAAACGCGCGGCGTGATCGCCCAGGGCCTGGCCGCGACCGCCAGCCTCCACGCCGATCAGTTTGACACGCTTGTCGTTCAAAAACTCATGAAAGATGCCGATCGCGTTCGATCCGCCGCCCACACAGGCAATGATAGCTCCAGGCAGCTTGTCTTCTGCTTTAAGAATCTGTGCCCGTGCCTCGCGCCCAATCACAGAATGAAAGTCGCGCACCATGGTTGGATAAGGATGCGCGCCTAGCACGCTGCCGAGGAGGTAGTGCGTGTTGCCGACGTTGGTCACCCAATCGCGCATGGCTTCGTTGATGGCGTCTTTGAGAGTGCGTGAACCCGCAGCCACGCCGCGGACTTCTGCCCCGAGCAAGCGCATGCGGAACACGTTCAGCTCCTGGCGTCGCATGTCCTCCACGCCCATGTACACGACGCACTCAAGACCGAACAGCGCGCAGACGGTCGCGGTAGCCACGCCGTGCTGCCCGGCACCGGTCTCGGCGATGATGCGCTTCTTGCCCATGCGCTGGGCGAGCAACGCCTGACCGAGACAATTGTTGATCTTGTGGGCGCCGGTGTGAAGCAGATCCTCGCGCTTGAGATAGATTTTGGCGCCGCCTAGCAGCTTGGTCAGCCGGCGCGCGGGAAACAGCGGCGTCGGTCGGCCCGCGTAGTCCTGCAGCAGGCGCTCGAATTCGGCGCGAAAAGCCTTGTCGCGACGCGCCTCTTCGTATTCGTGCTCCAGTTCCTCAAGGGCGGCCATGAGCGTTTCCGGCACGTACCGCCCGCCGTAGGGGCCAAAGCGTCCGGCCACGGCTTTTGATTTCTTCGCGGCAGTCACTGTCATTGTCTTTCCGCCTCCCGTACCGCGGCTACGAATGTTTTCATTTTTTCGCGATCCTTACGTCCCGGTTCGCACTCGATTCCGGAGACCACATCAACACCCCAGGGCGCCAACGTCCGCACCGCCTCGCCGACGTTCTGGCGTGTCAGCCCGCCCGCAATAATAAATCTGCCTTGCCGTCCGATGAGTTGAGTTCGCACCATCCCCCAGTCGAAGGTTTTCCCGCTGCCCGCGCCGGAATCGAGCAGCCAGGCATCGACGCCGTCTTTTTCGACGTCGAAATCGGCCTGCCGCTCAGCGGTGAACCCGTCTTTTACGATGATCGTCTTGATGATCAGCAAGCTTTTCCGGCGATCGTCCGGCAGGATCCTTGAGAGCGCCGCTGTCGACTCCTCGCCGTGCAACTGGACGCCGGTAAGGTTCAGCTCCATTACGTGACGGCGAACTATCTCGACATTGTCGTCAAGAAAGACTCCGATCCGCTCCACGCACTCCGGCGTCTCGAGCAGAATCTCCCGGGCCCGCTGTACGGTGACGCGGCGCTTGCTGGCGGCAAAGATGAACCCCAGCGCGTCGGCACCGGCTTCGGCTGCTGCCACAGCGTCTTCTACCGAGGTAGTGCCGCAGAATTTGATCCAGGTCTTCATGATATGTCTGCTGGAGTAGTTTAGGGCCGCGCCGCGTTACTGAACCGTGCCGCGCCAACCCGGAGAAGCCGCAGCGGACTGAGAATACCAGCCGGCTTCCTGCAGAAGCTGTTGCAGCTTCTTGCCGGGCTCTTCGGCGCGCATGAGCGCTTCGCCGATCAGGAAGGCCTGGTATCCGAAGGAGTGCAGCTCCTTGACTTCGGCCCCGGTGGAGATTCCGCTCTCCGCGACGCGCAGGACGTGGTTAGGAATCATCGAGCTCAGGTCCACTATGGTGTCCAGGTTGACCTTGAAGGTGCGCAAATCGCGGCTGTTGACGCCGATGATGTCTGCCCCGCCTTCGATGGCACGCTGCAACTCTTCCTGGTCGTGGATCTCACACAGAGCGTCCAACTCCATGGCCCGCGCCCGTGCGAGCAGCTGCCGAAAAGTGGCGTCGTCGAGCGCGGAGAGGATCAGCAGAACGGCATCGGCGCGATTCGCCCTGGCTTCGAGGATCTGGAACTCGTCCACGATGAAATCCTTGCGCAAGCACGGCAGGTCCGTCGCAAGAGACGCTTCGCGCAGGCAGGCGAGCGATCCCTGGAAAAACTGCTCATCGGTAAGCACCGACAAAGCCGATGCCCCACTGGCCGCAAGCTGGCAAGCCAGCTGGGGTACGGGAAAGTTGCTACGCAAGACGCCCTTGGATGGCGAGGCTCGCTTCAGCTCAGCAATCACCGCCGGCCCCACCTGAGACATGGCCAACAGCCGCCGGCGAAAGCCCCGAGGCGAGTGCGCTGCGGCCGCCGTCTCCAGGGTCCGCACCTCCGCCGGGGTGTTCGTTCGAGCCACCCGCTCGCGCGCTGCCGCGACGATCTCCTCCAGTTTACTCATGGGCAGAAACTTAAGTATATGTGATTCGCACCGAATTTTCTTGCCGGCCCGAGAGGTCGACGCTCGAAGAATTTAGTCTTAGTCCGATTGTGGACTTTTGAAGCCTAGGCTACGGCCCCACGGGGTTTGACGTTGTTGCGGATGAAGGTTACGATGTCGTCCATCGCGGTGCCGGGATTGAAAATTCCAGCGACGCCGGCCTTCTTCATCAGATCGAAATCCTGTTCCGGGATGATGCCGCCGATTAGGAACAGCACGTCCTCCATCTTGTTCTGGCGCAGCAGCTCGTTCACCCGCGGCACAATAGCATTGTGGGCTCCGGAAAGAATCGACAAGCCGATGACGTCCACGTCTTCCTGCAAGGCGGAGGTTACGATCATCTCCGGGGTCTGGCGCAGGCCGGTATAGATGACCTCCATCCCGGCATCGCGTAGAGCTCGGGCAATCACCTTGGCGCCCCGGTCATGGCCGTCAAGGCCGGGTTTGGCGACCAGGACGCGAATTTTGCGGTCCGCCGACATTCACTAAGAGTCTAACAAAACACCTAGCACGGAGACACGGAGCACCAAGAGTAGCTCGCCGGAACTGGCACGGTCATTGCTGGTTTTTTGCATTTCCCGGCAATATTTGACCATTCTGGCAAATTTGACTGCAGAGTTCCCCGTGGCCAACCTAGCGTGTCTTCCTTCGTTTTCCTCCGCGTCTCCGCGTCTGCGCAGTGAGCTTTTCGACAGGAAACTCCAAACTGCGCCACAAATACCAACAGGCCAAGCTGCAGTAGGGATGCCAGCTCTTTGCCAGCTTCTCGATGTGCGCGGGCTTGGGTAGTCCGCGTTTTTTGTAGTGTCGCCGGATGGCCGTCCGCACACCGAGGTCCCCGACCGCCAGCACATTGGGCCGTCGGAGAGCGAAGATCAGAAACATGTGCGCGGTCCAAACACCGACACCCTTGATATCGGTCAGCGCGACGATCACCTCTTCGTCGCTCATTCTGGGCAGCTGGTCAAAATCCACCTTCCCACTCTGTGCGTGCTCGGCCAGATCGCGAATGTAGCCGATCTTCTGCTTGGAGAGCCCGGCTCGCCGCATCTCGCCCAGGCTCAGGTTCTGGATGGTCTCGGGCGTTATCTGCCCTCCGGCCGCCTCTTCCAGCCGGCCGTAGATAGTCCGCGCTGCCTTGGTGCTCAGCTGCTGGAAGACGATGGAGCGTGCCAGGGCTTCAAAGGTGGGCTCGCGGTAAGTGATCTGGCAAGGACCAACGCGTTCGATGATCGCTGCCAGAATCGGGTCTGATTCTCTGAGGTGGTCGACGGCTTTTTTCATTGTTGCTGCTCTCAATCTAAACATACTTCTCAAAAACATGCCGACAGCCCGTCAAGGATTGCAGGCCACATTCCCGCTTTCGGGCCCTCTAAGCCCCAAATCTTGTATAAGCCGCCTTGAGCTCATCTGCCAGAGTTATTGATTTAACTAATGGAGACGCCGAGCCAATACCGCGGCCCCAAGCGAAGGGATCCGAACCACAAGCCGGAACCCCGGCAGGAAGTGTCGAGGACTCGCCATATTTCCTGGTGTTCTTGCAGTCCGCTCAGCTGTTCGTGAAAGTCGCGCACCACCTAATGATCGGGGTCGATCCTCGGGACGTCGTGGCGAATTCTGCTTCACGCAATTAAGATATCAACCGCAGTTGGAGCTGTCGCCGTCGGCCTAAAGCCATGCCACATTGGAACACCGGTCTCAAGTGTGTAAAACGTCCTGTTCTGGCCGCGCTTTTGAGCGTCCTCGCGGCTCATGGGCAGCAGTATCCCTCGCCCCGAGCCAACAAGGGAGATGCGAGTGCCCAGCCCAGACCGCCTGTGACCCAGAATTCCGTGGGTACACCCATCGTCGCGTTGGGGAAGAGGTTGTTCTTTGACCCTCGTCTGTCAGCCGATGAACGGCTTTCCTGCGCCAGCTGCCACAATCCTGCCCATGGGTTTTCTGACGCTCGCGTGCTGAGCGTCGGCGTATTGGGCCGGATCGCCAAGCGTCACACGCCTACCCTCATTGGGCGAGCCTTCGGGGCATCGCAATTCTGGGATGGGCGCGCTCGGACCCTGGAAGAGCAGGTCCTACAGCCGATCGCCAACCCAGATGAAATGGGTATGACGGTTGAGGGCGTGTTAGAGCGTCTGAATCAGGATGGCTCGTATCGTAATCGGACTGGCCGACGCCTGACCCGCGAGGTGTTGGCCAGCGCGCTGGCCAGTTACGTGCGCACGGTCCGTTCCGAAAACGCCCCTCTCGATCGATTTCTCTCCGGACATGCAGACGGGCTCGGCGATCTTGAACTGGAGGGCTTCCGCCTCTTCCAGGATAAGGCACGATGCTATCTCTGCCATTCCGGCAGGCAATTTACCGACGAAAGCTTTCACAATACCGGCATTGCCTGGCGCGAAGGCGCCCTCAGGGATGAAGGTCGAGCGTCGGTCGACGGCAAGGTCTACCACAACGGCGCATTCAAGACTCCTACCCTGCGCGAGATCGCGCGGCGCGGGCCGTACATGCACGACGGCAGTCTGGCGACGCTCGAGGACGTAATCGACTACTACGATCGGGGCGGCAACCAGAATCCCTACCTGGATGAGAATATTGTTCCTCTTCATCTTTCGGACGCAGAGAAGAGGGCATTGCTGGCATTCCTGAGAACCGGGCTTGCGGGATCTGTGGTGGATGGGACAGCGGAAGAGGTGCGCCGGCATCGCCCAGTTCGAGAAAAGAGCTATTAGTGAACCTACGCCGAATTCGCCCCGGACTGGGCCGGACAGCCTGCCGATACGAACCTAGAGGGGAGTGATCTATGCAAGTCCTGGATCAGGTGATGCTTACTTCCTCGTACGTCCCATACACCTCCCGCAGCACATCGCAGATCTCTCCCACGGTGCAGTAAGCACGGACGCAATCGATGATATAGGGCATGGTGTTGGCTGGGCTGATTCTGCCGTCGGTAGGAGCGACGGGTTCCTGCCGGGCGGCGCGCTTCAGGGCGTCGAGGCGGCAGCGGACTTGCTCGTTGTCGCGGCGATTGCGGAGAGCTGCGAGTTTCTTGGTCTGTTGAACGCCAACGGATTCGTCGATATAGAGAGTCTCGGGCTGCTCCTCTTCGATGGTGAAATCGTTCACGCCGACGATGATCTTTTCTTTGGCTTCGACGGCACGTTGGTACTGATACGAAGCTTCGGCAATCTCCTTTTGTGGATAGCCGTTCTCGATGGCCCGAACCATGCCGCCCATTGCGTCGATCTTTCCGAAGTAGTCGAACGCGCCCTTCTCCATGTCCAGAGTCTGTTTCTCCAGGAAATATGATCCGCCAAGCGGGTCGGCGGTCTGGGCCACGCCGGACTCATAGGCGATGATCTGCTGCGTGCGCAGGGCGATGCGGGCGGCTTCGGCGGTGGGCAAAGCCAGCGCTTCGTCATAGGAGTCGGTGTGCAGCGACTGTGTACCCCCGAGCACGGCAGCCATCGCCTGAATCGCCACACGGGCGATGTTGTTCATGGGTTGCTGCGCGGTGAGCGAAACTCCGGCGGTCTGGGTGTGGAAGCGCATGAGCCACGTGCGCTCTTTCTTGGCGGCAAAGCGTTCTTTCATCAGCCGATACCAGATCTTGCGGGCGGCCCGAAACTTGGCGATCTCTTCGAAAAAATCGTTGTGCGAGTTGAAGAAGAAGCTCAGGCGGGAGCCGAATTCGTCGACGTCAAGGCCGCGGCGTCGCGCCCACTCTACGTATTCCACGCCGTCATAGATGGTGAAGGCGAGCTCTTGTAGCGCCGTCGAGCCGGCTTCACGGATGTGGTAACCGCTGATCGATATGGTGTTGAAGCGAGGCGTCAACTTCGTTCCGAACTCAAAGGTATCGATGACCAGCCGCATCGAAGGCGCAGGCGGGTAGATGTATTCCTTCTGCGCGATGTATTCCTTGAGGATGTCGTTCTGGATCGTTCCGGAGACTTTCTTCCAATCGGCGCCCTGCTTTTCCGCGACCACCAGATACATCGCCCACAGGACTGACGCCGGGGAGTTGATGGTCATCGAGACGGTGGTCTTCTCGAGGTCAATGCCGTTGAAGAGAATCTCCATATCTTCGAGCGAGTCGATGGCGACTCCGCATTTGCCGACTTCACCTTCGCTGGCGGGGTGATCGGAGTCATACCCCATGAGCGTCGGTAGATCGAAGGCCACGGAGAGGCCCCCGCCTCCGTGGGCCAGGAGATACTTGTAGCGCTCGTTGGTCTGCTCGGGCGAAGCGAAGCCGGAGAACTGGCGCATGGTCCAAAGCTTGCCGCGATAGCCGCTGGCGTGGATGCCGCGCGTGTAGGGCGGTTGCCCCGGGTAATTGAGGTACTGGTCGTGGTTCCAGTCGATGGGCAGGTCGGCCCGGGTATACAGACGGCGAATCGGCTCGCCGCTGATGGTGGTAAAGCGGGTGTGGCCCGCTTCATCGACATTCACGCCGGTGGCCGCGCCGATGGCCTTTTCCGGGGCCTTCTCGAGCGTGCGCGCTAGAGTGGTCTCCGCCCAATGTTTTTCCGACTCGGAGGGATGACGCCCCTCAAAGATCTCACTCACCGGGCTTTCCGCGATGTTGCCGCTTTGTTCCCTTACTTTCGATTGGTCTGCCATAGCCACCTGGAGCTAATCATAGAAGATCGTCAAAACCTGCGGCAAGCGGCTTTCCAGGCGAGGCAAGCGCATCCGAGTGCGCCCGGGCCGGCTTCAAAAAACATACGGCCAATGCTGGATCCTCTAGGCTCAATTGGCTTTCTTGAGCACGGCCATATTCTTCTCGTCCATCGTGATTTCGCCGAAGAGGCTGTTTAATTGATCGACTTTATCGACCGGTATCAGCGTAGTGGTTACCTTGTAATCGCGAGTGTAACGGAGCACGTTACCGGCATCTTCTGTCTTGCTGTTGTATTCGGCGAACGCAAGTGAGGACTTGGTTGACGCCGGCAGCTCGTCCACCTTGTATCCCTCCGGCAGCATGATCTCTACCGTCTCGCTGGTCCAGTACGGCGCGCGAATTTCATAGCCGTAATGGCGGGGTTTCGTGGAGTCTAGATCTCCGGCATACTCGCCCACGACGCGGGGGCGTATGAGAAGCAACGGGCCGGCATGCTTGGCATACCGGTCAGCGGTGAACTTGTAGCCCAGAGTAAGGTCTTTCTCGATATCATCGGCGTTGGAGACGGTAATGTCGTCGACCTGAAAGCTTCCTAGGCTGGCTCCCAAAATACGTTCCAAGATTTTTTTGCGGTCTTTCTCGGTTGCGTCTTTCCAGTATTCGCGAGCGAGAGCGGCGCGGTAGCCTGTGTAAGTCTCTTGCACCTCACCTTCGAGAGAACCATCAGCCAGAAGCTTCACTCTCGCGGTGCGTTTGAGCAGGTTGGTTTCCGGAGAACTAACCGGTAAGTGGATCAGCTCGCCTCCGTTGTCCGTAACCAGCAAGGCAAAACTGTCCTGCTCATAGTAGGGGAGCTGTCCGAGCGGGACCAGCTCGTTGGTGGGGTCGAAGATGAGCAAGTGCCCGAGCTTGGGATGGTCATATACGGCCGGCAAGGGCTTGGCGTAACTTGCGTCAGGAAGCTCGATGGCCAGGATCACGTGATCGAAGCCGCTATTCGGTGGCGTCTTGTCGGTGTAAATGCCACGTTCATCGTGGATAAGCATGTAGTAGGACTTCACTCCGATCTGAGCGAGCATGGCGCTCAAGACCGTGGCCTTGTCCTTGCAATCGCCGTAGCGATGGGTAAACACATCGGCAGCGGCATGAGGCTTGAAGCCTCCAATCCCAACTTCAATCGCGGCATAGCGAACGTCACGTTGCGCGAACCGGGCCAGAGCCTTAATGCGGTCAAACAACGACAGGCTGGGCGAAGCCAGCTGCTGTACCGCTTGCTCGAGAGCCGGGCTGGGCTGGCGTGTACCCGACGTCAGTTGCGAATACCAGACACCAAGATCGTTCCAGGAGCGGAAAGTTTGGTCTTTTATCTTCTCGGAAAAGAATGTGATGATCATGGTCCCGGCAACCGCGCGGTCCGGCGGACGATGATACTCGCGCTCGATCCGCGGAACGTCCCTTACTTCCCAGACGTACGCCCCATTCTGCTCGATCGGTTTCTGTTCCTGATGGTTGATCCAGTTGGCGCGATATTCCCAGCCAGAGGGCAGACGGAGCGTGTATCTTGCAACGTCAACAGGGATTTCATCCTGAAACTGCCAAAAATCCTGGAACAAAAAAGGACGACCCTTCTGCTCGTATTCGAAGCCGACCACGGTACCCACGTCGGCGCCGGGAAGAATCATGACCTTCAGCTTAATGTCGGAGAAGATGGCGTAGGTACTCATGCTGGTTTCGAGCGCATCTTTTTCTTTGGCCTCGTACTCCTGGCCCTTGGAAGTTACGCTCCAACCATGAAAGGAATTGATCTTCGTTTCGTTGTCGAAGTGCAGTCTGAATTCAGCAAAATGCCGGCCCTCCGGCCGCAAGATCCTGTAAGCGACGCGCCCGTGAGTCACAATGTCGCCGGCATCACGGACCGTGATCTCCTGTTCGTCGAGCAGCACAACGGCGTTCGCATCCTCGGCATATTTCTTCTGCGGCTGTTGGGCAAGGCTTCTCAGCCAATCCGGCGTCCCCGCCGAAGCCAACAATGGGAACAACGTGGCGACAAGCAGGATATAGGTCGTCCTAGTTGCCCTTCTGCACATTGGGGCTGCCTCCTTGCATCACGGTCTGCTGTTCATCGCCGGACTGGACTTTATTAAAAAACCCGCGCAGCTCCGGGTAACGTTCCAGCGGGAAGAAAATGCCGTTGAAGAGCAGGGTCCGATGCGTAACCAGTTGCGATCCAGCAACCTGGCTGCGGAGCTGATACCGAGCGTAGGGTAAGCCTGCGTCCTGCTGCAGTGGAACGCTCTCCGCGCTGTAGCCCGCTGGAATCGAGATGGTGATCTGGTCGAGCTCCGAGAAGGCGTAGGGAAAATACACGGGAAACTTGCGTTCGGATTGCTTGAAGGTGCCGACTTGCCTGGTCTGGAATAAGTACGAAGGAATCAGCAGTCGCTTGCCGGCCAGTGACGCGTATCCAGGAAGTTCAACTTCAAACGTGGCGGTCAAAGGTTCTTCGCTGCTTTCCCAGTTCCGCGCATCGGTGAGCTTGACTACGGCGCCCGATGGTAGCCATTCCTTCAACTCGTCTTCGAGCATTTTGTTCTTGCCGGCTTCGTCGGTCTTCAACGCCGTCAGGCGGCGCTCCAATGCCTCTCCGCCCTGATATTGAACCGCAATCTCGCCCTTGAAGGCACCCTCGGAGTCCAAGCGGGCGTTCACTAACCGCTTGACGACCGCTTTGTCCTGTGTGGCGGGCGGCACCAGAACCAGCTCCCCGCCCCTCTTGTCCAGCTTCAAAGCCTGGGTCGAGGTCTGCTCCCACGGCAGCAATTTGAAAGGGCAGAATTTCGTGCCGGGATCAAGATAAAGGTCGCTGTCGTTGAGTTTGACCACCACGATCTCTTTCTCAACCAGGCTCCGCGACAAGAGACTCTTGGCAAAGAATCCCTCCTTGCGATCGCTGGCCGCCAGAATCGAAGCGCCAAACCCCGCGGCCCGGGCCATCGCTACATAGAGACGGTTGATGTCATTGTGCTCTCCGTAGCCGTGGCTCAGCACGTCACCGACGTTTTCATTCTCCTTCAGGGCTTCCTTTTTCCTCTCTTCTTCCGAGCGTTCGCGTTCAAAACTGAGGTTCCGTATCTGCTGAACGCGATCGTATAGCCTTCGGAGCTTGCCTTCGGGTGTAGTCTCCGTGCCTACCGTAGCCAGGGCCGCTTCTTTGACGTCGCCGTGGTTGCCGATAAAGTGTTCGGTCTCCTCATACAAAGCCTTGCCTAGGTCGTTCCAGTATCTGTCGTCGGAATCAGGCTGGTACTTGATGTAAAAGAAACGGACTTCTGGCTTGTAGTTGTTCTCCGGCGGCATATAGCTTTCCGACTGAAATGCGGGAAGGTTCTGCACATCTAGTTCCCAGCCGCGCCCCTTCTTAGTCAGCTTCATGTCCTTAGAGAGATTCGTGCTCACCATCGAAACCTGGTATCCAGTCATGAAACCCTGAAGCCCTTCCAGGTACGGCGTCATGGTTAGGTTCTCTTTCACTGTGAAAAGATCATGCTGAACGGACCATTCGCTAAAGATGAACACCCTGTTGATGGGCGTATTGAGAACATATCTGTATTCAAGAATGCTGCCCACAGTTACTTGGGGAAACGTAAACGTCTTGGCCAGAAACTTGATGCCCCGGCTTTTCACGACGACTTTCTCGAAGGGCTTGCCGGTGAACTCAGCGATCGTGCCGTC
>DATDGP010000225.1:0-1886 GCA_036522035.1 Terriglobales bacterium | reverse complement strand
GCCGCAGTGGAGCAGCATGGCCATCATGGTCACCTACGATGATTCGGATGGCTGGTACGACCACGTGATGCCACCTATCGTAAACCAGTCCAACGACCCGGCGAACGATTCCCTGCTCGGACCCACGGGACTCTGCGGTACCGCCGCGGCCGGCGCCTACCTGGACCGGTGCGGATATGGAACCCGCCTGCCGTTCCTGGTGATTTCGCCCTTCGCGAAACAGAACTTCGTGGATCACTCGCTAACCGATATCACTTCGATTCTGCGCTTCATCGAGGACAACTGGAATCTAGCAGCCCGTGGTTTTAGTCAGATTTCCATGGTCAAAACATGTGACCTCGGAAATGATCTGAGCGTCTATTTGACATGGCGATGGGAACTCGGCGGAAAAGGGAGCGTCAGCAGGAACTGTGGATCGCAACCAGCGACGTGGTCGAGACTCCGGCCAATGTTTTCTACGATCGGCTCAACCAGCTTCTGGATGCCCACAAGTTCGATGTGAAGGTGGAGCGGATCTGCCGGAAATTCTATGAGAGGAGCCCGTACGGTCGGCCGAGCATCGCGCCGGGCGTATATTTTCGGTCCCTGCTGATCGGTTACTTCGAGGGCCTGGACTCGGAGCGCGGGATCGCGTGGCGGACGGCCGACTCATTGTCGTTACGGAAGTTCCTGGGTTACGCGCTGGATGAGGCGACCCCAGACCATTCGACGATCTCGCGAACGCGCCGATTGTATTGGCTGGAGACGCACAAGGCGGTTTTCCGCTGGGTGCTGAAGATCCTCCAGGAAGAAGGCCTGGTGAGCGGGCGGACGGTGTCGATTGATGCCACGACCCTGGAAGCCAATGCCGCACTGAAGAGCATTGTGCGGCGGGAGAACGGGCAGAGCTACAACGACTATTTGAAGGAGTTGGCGAAAGCGGCAGGCATAGAGAATCCGACCCGGGAACAACTGGCGCGATTGGACCGAAAGCGGAAGAAGAAGGGATCGAATCAGGAGTGGATGAGCCCCAGCGACCCGGATGCGCGGATCACTAAGATGAAGGACGGCCGCACGCATTTGGCGCACAAGGCCGAACATGCCGTCGACCTCGCCAGCGGGGCCCTGCTGGCGCTGACGCTGCAACCGGCCAACGAAGGGGACACCACGACCATTCAGAAAACGCTGGGGGAAGCCCAAGCGGTGGCCCGCGAAATCAACCAGCAGGGAGTGGAAGAGGTGGTAGCCGATAAGGGATATCACAGCGGTGCAGTGCTGAAAGCAGTCCACGCGCAGGCGATTCGGACTTACATCCCAGAACCGGAACGTGGCCGGAGGAAGTGGCAGGGCGAAGGCAAGGCCGAAGAGCAGAAGCGGACGTATGAGAATCGGCGACGGGTGCGCGGCGAACGCAACAAGCGGCTGCAGAAACTGCGAAGCGAACTGACCGAGAGAAGCTTCGCGCACCTTTATGAGAGCGGCGGCATGCGGCGCGCACACCTGCAAGGGCGACAGAATATCCTGAAGCGACTGCTGGTGCACGGAGCCGCGTTCAACCTGTCCCTAATCTTGCGGAGGAGGATGGGTGCGGGTAAGCCCAGGCGGTTGCAGGGGCTTTCTTTTCAACTTTTTGAGCTACTCCTGCGCATATTGGAGCAAGACCAGACTGCTCTCCGAACCGGAAGAGAACAGTTTCTGTACTTTGTCGCGCAAAGTGCATTCGATCCATCAAACCGTCCGCCTGGATCAGGCACATGTCGGGTGGCTTGTCGGCCACGCGCCGCCGCAAATTACTGACTACTTCCACGGGCTGTTAGGGGTGCCGTCCCCGGCCCGCCCAAGCGCAGCCCCGACGCTCTACGGCAAGCCAGCTCATCACAGGGATATTCTTCAAGGCGAGGTCCACC
>DATDGP010000224.1:0-5327 GCA_036522035.1 Terriglobales bacterium | reverse complement strand
CCTTTCCGGTGCTCACGGCGGCCATCATGTGCGGCTGGGCCATGATGCCGATGAGGCCGTTGAGGGTGAGCATGACGATGAACCAGGTCCCGATTTCTTTGGGGGTGGCCAAGGAAAAAGCAAAGGCCGGCAGAGTCTGCTTCATGCCCTGAAGTCCGCCCACGACGCCCCATCCGAGCGGGATTAGCAGAAAGGACAGGACAATGATCAATGAGCCCTGGATCAGGTCGCTCCAGACTGAGGCAACCAGGCCGCCGATGAAACTGTAGAGAATGAAAACCGCCGCCAGCCCCAGCACGATGTGATTGACCCCTACGGACCCGCCGAACACCTGATTCAGGACTTTGGCCGCGCCCTTCAGAATGCTCGCGATGTTGATGGTGAAAAAGACTGCCGCGAACAACAGGTAGAGATCGCTCATTCCGGCGCCATAACGGTCCGCCATCATTTCGGCCGTGGTGGTACGGCGGATGCGGCGGAAGACCGGGGCCATGATCCAGTAGAAGGGCATGGCAAAAAGGTTCTTCCATTGATACCAGATGGCTGAAATCCCCATGCTGTATACGGCGCCGGCCAGGCTTACCGGCATCTCAGCGTGGGTACCCACCCCGAAGTTCTGCGCCATCATCAGCAGCTTCCCGAACCGCCGTCTGCCGAGAAAATACTGGCTGGTATCGGCCACCCTGAGGCCGGCCACAACGCCCACCGCGGCCAGGGCTGCGATATACCCGCCAATGATTAGCCAATCCAGTATTGAGATCTGCATTCCAAGCCCCAGCACTCAGACGGCGCAACGAAGAGGTAAATGATAGAGAAAGCGATCGCTTGACGTCCAGGGCTCGGGAGGACCGGGCGGGTGGAAAGACAAACAATGCAGCAATGTGCCTTAAGATCAAAGAGAAGGGAATATGCGAGGGAAACTGCGACTGACGAGCACTGTGACATACCATTACCAAATAGAGCCAAATACCGCGGAGGCCGGACCCTCCAAGAACTGGGGGATGGCAAGGTCGAATATCCGCTTGACATTAACTAGCCATGGTGAAAGTATACGTGGCTAGCAATATTTCGGGCGTTGTTAATGCCCATTTTCGACGGGAACACTGCTTTTTGACTATTTCGTCGTGGAACAGGGGGTGCGGGTCACCGAAGGGAGGTCATTGACATGGTTTCAAGGTCAGCGCGTTTCTCTCTGCTATGCCTGGTCGCAGCCGCAGTTTTGGGGACCATGCTTGTCCGACGTGCGAACTGCCAGGTCCTCTATGGGTCCGTGTCAGGTGAGGTGACCGATGCTAGCGCAGCGGTCCTGCCGAGAGCGCAGGTCACAATTACGAATGACACCACAGGTCTATCGCGTACCACCACAAGCGATGCCGACGGGCGTTACCGCTTGTTAGACCTGCCCGCAGGCACCTACACTCTTAAAGTCACGGCGACCGGTTTCCAGGCCTTCGCTAAGACGGGCATCCCCGTGGTGATCGGCCAGATCAATGAGGAGGACTTACAACTCAAGGTGGGAGCCGTCACCCAGGAGGTTACGGTTCAGGGCTCTGCGGCCGTGCTGCAAACACAGAAAGCTGACGTACACACGGAGATCAGCAGCTATGCGGTGCAGAATCTGCCTCTGAACACCTATCGTAATTTCCAGGCCGTCGAACTGTTGGCTCCGGGGGTCTTCTCGATGTCCGGCATCTCGCAGGCCTATCCGAACTCGGTAGCGGATACGCCGGAACGGTCCTTCGAGGTCAATTCGAACGGTCTGCCGGGACACGACAATACTACCCGCGTGGATGGCGCCACCAACATCTTTATCTGGTTGCCGGATCACATGCTGATTGTTCCACCGCAGGAATCTATTCAGGAAATTAACGTTCAGACGTCGAACTACGACGTCGAGAAGGGGCTGACCGCGGGAGCCGCCGTGGACGTGGTGACCAAGTCCGGAACCAATCAGCTCCACGGCACCCTCTACGGCTACTACACCGGCAACGCGCTCGATGCCAGGAACTGGTTCAACTATAGCGGGAACTCCAGGTACGTTCTCAACAACGACGGCGCTGCGGTCGGCGGGCCGATCAAGAAGGATAAACTGTTCTTCTTCTTTAATTGGGACCGAACCTCGGAGCGTGACGCCGAGGCGTTCACTGACCTGATCCCGCCGACGGCTTATCGCACGGGGGACTTCAGCTCGGCGCTTGGCCCCACGATCCCTGGTGCGAACGTGTGCACCACGGAGGGCAAGACGGTGCCGTTACAGCAAGGGATGGTATTTGATCCCGCCACGGGCAATCCCGATGGCACCAACCGCTGCGTTTTCTCGTACAACGGCGCGGTTAACGTCATTAATCCTTCGTTGTTAAACAAGGGCGCGCAGAACTACTGGGCGTTGCTGCCGGCACCCAACCAGAACGTGGCGCTTACACCCCAGACCCCCTACAACTACGTCGGCACCAAGAATGCCTCTCCCATTACCAAGAACCTCTACACTTGGCGGCTGGACTGGAACCGGACGGCCAACCACACGATCTGGGGAAAATGGACCATCCAGGACGACAGCTTCTTTGAGCCGTTCGACTTCGGCGACGCGGGCGGAAACGGCAGCGGCACAGCTCACCAGTTCGCCCAGATCGGCACCATTGGCAACACCTGGACAATTTCACCCACGCTCGTTATGACCGGGCACGTTGGTTTTGACCGGATGAGCGAGTACGCCCACCCACCGGGCTACGGCCAGCCGCTGGGCCAGACCGTTCTGGGCATTGCGGGCACCAACACGCCGAGCGGCAACATTCTGTACACGGGACTTCCCGGGATCATGATGGAAGGTTTCAGCGGTCTCGGCAGCCTCAACTCCTGGGAGCCCGATCAGCGCAACGATTGGACCCTCACCATCTCGGACAACCTGACCAAAATCCGAGGGGCGCACGAGCTGCGCATGGGCGTCGACATTGCTCACAACCACCTCAATGCGTTCCAGCCCGAGATCTTCTGCTGTCCGCGCGGAAACGTGATTCAAGACTACGGCGGGACGTCGCTCAACACGAGCAATCTCTCGGGGATCACGTTCACCCCCTTCCTGCAGAACTCCGCGGCCCTGTTTGACCTGGGTTATACTTCGGAGGCCCAGAACGACGAGCAATTCATCAAATCAACCGGCGAGGACTGGCAGTACGCCGTCTACTTCGGCGACCGCTGGAGGGTGACCCCGAAACTCACGGCCGATCTGGGTATCCGCTGGGAGTACTTTCCGCTGATCACCCGCGACGGGATCGACAAAGGCGAACTTTTCGTCCCCGATACCAATACCTTGCTCTTCGGAGGTTTGGGCGGTAATCCCGTCCACAATGGGATCACCAGCAGCAAGACCTTGTTCATGCCCCGCATTGGACTGGCATACCAACTTAATCCCAAGACGGTGATCCGGGGTGGCTTCGGTATGTCGAATGACACGACCCCGCTCGAGCGGCCCTTGAGAGGCTTTTATCCGCTCGCCATCGGCGCCGACAATTACAACAACTCTACACCGGCCCTGGCGGCGGCTTGCGCGGGCTCGGCAGCCGGTGCGAGTTGCTTCGCTCCTTATGGAGACTTTGCTACGGTGGGCGTTCCCATCATCCAAAATCCCGACCTTTCGAGCGGCAGCATCGTTCCGCCGAGTAACGTTACCGTCGGTACCCTGGGCCCCGGAGAGTACCACCGCGGCTACGTGGAGGCGTGGAACTTCTTCGTTGAGCGGCAACTCCCATCAGGCTGGCTGGCGAGCGCCGGATATGTGGGCAACCACTATGTGCACGAATTCAATGGAGCGGACCTCGTGGCTGCACCGCTCGGCGAACCTCAACCGCTCCTGGCTGGGGCGCTCCGAACCGGCGGAACCTACCAGTTTGAGGGATACCTCGACTCCCACTACAATTCCTTGCAGGTTACCATCAATCACCGGGCTTCCCACGGTTTGTTTGTTCAGGCGGCCTACACCTATTCCAGTGCTTTGGGCTACGTCAGTGACAACACCTGGGAGAACGGACTGAGGTTCAATTGCCCGCCCTCTGCAGCTCTCCCTCAAGGCTGCCGATTCCTCAACTACGGTCCCTTGAGCTTCGACCACACGCACAACTTCAAGGCGGCGTTCGTTTACGACCTTCCCTTCGGTACCGGCCAGAAGTGGGCGTCGACCGGCGGCTCCAGTAAAGTCTTGGGCGGATGGAAACTGAACGGCGTTTTCAGCGCCTTTAGCGGTTCTCCTTTACAAATCGGCCAGGACACCGATACCCTTGCCACCTTCGATACGCCTCAGGTGCCCACCCACGTTGGGGCGGTGCAATACCTCGGCGCGTCGAACAACTCGAGTGGATACCCGCAATGGTTCAACCCGTCAGCGTTCGTCCCCACCACCGCCCCCACGCAAATCGGGGACGCGGGCAACTTTACATCCTGGCTCAGGGGCCCCGGCCTCTGGCAGTTGGACGCGAGCCTGGCTCGGGTTTTCCGACTCTCGGAGCGCTTCACGCTGGAGATACGGGCCGAGGCGGAGAACATCGCCAACACGCCGCACTTCAACAATCCCAGCCAGACCTGCACGAATACCAACGGGACCTGTGGAGGAACCTTCGGTGAGCTCAATGGCGGGTCCTACGGCCAGCGGGTGATCCAGTTCGGAGGCTTCTTGCGATTCTGAGCCCATAGGGGCGCTGTACCAGAACCGCGAGCCATCGGTTCGGGCGGTCAATTCTGGCCAAACGGGTAACTCCTCGCAGCGGGCGCCTCACAGTGCTCGCTGCGTGAGTTCCCAGCCCGTGACACGCAAAGTGGCCCCCGAGGGGCGGTGCAGGCTGCTGCTCCCGGTTCCAGACCCTTCCAGGCGCCTACATCAGAAGACGACCTGCTCGCCACCCCATGCCTGGCTGCGCGATGCGCCGGCCTACCGTCCGTTGACCAAGATTTGACCACGTTTGACTTGATGTCCGGTTCGCCCCGCCTCACCATAGCCCTAACCGAAAGCGACCGGAGGCGCCGGAAATTGAAGGAGGCGTCCGCCCGCGGACCCTCCGAAGGAGCCTTCGATGCCTCTGGTCAAGAACTGCACCACTCCTCCGTTCCGATATCCCACGACGCCGCTGGTGAATCGTGCCTGAATAACCTCCGCCAAGCGGGCCGCCAATCGCGCCAACTCCTTGAAGTCCACCGGGCCGCGCAGCGCCGCCGGGAAGCGCCGCAGCTCCATGAACGCCTGGCGGCACGGCTGGCGCACGCAGGTGAGATCCTCCTGCATCCCCGACCGCGGACGCGAGGCGCTGGCCTTCGCGCGTTTCAAGCGGGCCTTGCGGGTC
>DATDGP010000223.1:0-11240 GCA_036522035.1 Terriglobales bacterium | reverse complement strand
TCGCAATCGCCAGTACGTAAAAGAAGATAAGCCGGTAGACAATGTTACGCATCGCCCGCGGGATCGTCGCTTCCGGGCGTTCAGCTTCGCCCGCCGTAACCGCGATAATCTCCACGCCCATGTAGCTGGTGACGGTGATGGTGAGTGAAAGCCATACTCCCTTCCATCCTGCGGGGAAAAAGCCGCCCTGTTGAGTCAGATTGGCCAGGCCGATCGCGTGCCGGGGGTTCGGGCCGAAAGCTCCGACACCGAATATGAGAGCCAGCCCCACCAGGATAAAGGCGACGATCGCAGCCACCTTGATCATCGCGAACCAATATTCGAACTCGCCCAGGTAATTGACCTGCATGGAATTGAGGACAACCAGAGCTGCTGAAACCAGAACCACCCAAATCCATTGCGGCACATGGGGCCACCAATATGAAAGGTAGATGCCCGCGGCCGTAACTTCCGCGCCGATAGCGACGATCTGCGCAGCCGCGTAGGTGGCTCGAACCGAAAACCCCGCCCAGGGATTCAGATACTTCTCCGCGTAAACTCCGAAGGCGCCGGCCACGGGATGGACGACCGCCATCTCGGCCAGCACGTACGACATGATCAGGGCGATCGCCGCTCCCAGAACGTAGGAAACAATCACAGCGGGCCCGGCGAGACGAATGGTTACGCTGCTTCCCAGGAACAATCCCACACCGATGGCTCCGCCAATCGCCATCATGGTGAGCTGGCGCTGACCCAGACGGCGATGGAGACCATCTACGATCGGCGATCGAGTTTCGTCGCCGGCAACCGCGGATCCCGCGGCAAGGCGCTCCTGATCCGTCATGGATGCCTGGCCTTGCGAGAAATGAGTCCAGTCAGCACGTCGCCGAATGTACCGACTTCTTTGAGCGTGTTGTAGTGGACCAGAGACGCCCGCACAGCGCCATCCTCCTGGGCAAGCCCCAATCGCTTCATCAGACGCGGTGAGTACATATGACCGTCGCGCACGCTGATATTCTGTCTGGCGAACTCTTCGGTGACCTCAGCCGGCGAAATACCAGGTAGATTAAAGCATAGCGTCGGTGCGCGCTGTGAAATCTGGTCCTTCGCCGTGACGCCGTACACGGTGGCGCCTCCCTTTGCCAGAACATCGAGCATGGCCGAAGAGAGTTGGGCTTCGTAGGCGCGGATGGCCTCAGTACATGCCACCAGGGCGCCCCGCCGCGAGGCTGCGGCGGGGTTGATGAGCCGTCCCAGGCCCTCCAGGTACCGCACTGCGGCGTCCATGCCGGCCACATTTTCGTAGATGTATGTACCAATCTCGAGCTTCGCGGGAGTAGTGTCGGGCACGAAGTCTTCGCGGAAGGTGGGCAGAGCGTTGAGTATCTCCCTGCGACCCCAAAGAAATCCCATATGGGGAGAAAAGATCTTATAGCCTGAGCAAACCAGATAGTCGCAATCGAACGCCTGCACGTCGATGGTCCCATGCGGGCCGTAGTGCACGGCATCGACAAATACCTCGGCTCCGGCAGCGTGAGCGCGTTTGGAGACCTCGGCCACGTTGACGATCGACCCGATTGCGTTTGAGGCCAGCGTGCACGCTACGATCCGGGTCCTCGACGAAAGCAGCTGTTCCAGATCTTCCGGATGAAGTCGGCCATCGTTTCTAAAGTGCCACCACACAACCTTCGCCCCTTCGCGCTCCAGGGCGATCCACGTGGCGATGTTGGCTTCGTGGTCAAGATCGGTCACGATGAGTTCCCGACGATCCTTCATGGACTGGCCGATGGCCAAGCTGATAAGGCGCATGAAGGAAGTGGCATTCATGCCAAACGAGATCTCGTCGGGATGCCGGGCGTTGACCAGCAGGGCTACGCTCTCCCGCGCCTGAGCGATGGCAGCGTCCACTTCCTGGGACTGCTTATATCGCCCGCCTCGTTGCACATTGCGGTGGAGGAGATGGCTGGAAACGGCTTCGAGGACGAGCTGGGGTGATTGAGCACCGGCGGCATTATCAAAGAAGATATATCCGTCTTGTAGTGCTGGAAACAGAGTGCGAACCTGATCCACGGGGAATTCTGACATGGCACCCCATAATATACCGCCTGCCATTTCGGCAATACTTGGTCTCCGGGAACCAAATGCCTACTACGTAGACATCCCGCAAGCGTCGATCATGACCGGCCACTGAGTCAAACTACGTCAGTCCGAGGCGCGCTGCGAACCTGGCGGGCCTGGACGAACACTTTGCTGACGACGTTTCTCTGATGATCGAGGAGGTAAAAGCGGCGGGAAGCGCGGGCATCGGCTGTATCGTCGATGCCGGGCATACTGATATGGGGCGGCGCATGGACGCCCTTGGGCGCATTGCAGCCAGATCCGCGTCGCTTCCTCACATTCGTGCCCAAGAAGCCCTGAGACGCGTACGCCGCGGAGTTCCTCTCTAGTCAAACACGCCAAGAGTGGTGTAATCGCCCTTCAGAACCCCGCTCGTATCCTCGAAGCCCATCCATTCCCGCAACGCGGTCGCGTACACGGAACGAAAATCGGTGGTCATTTTGAGGTTGCCGTCATCCAGATCAGTCAAACTCGGAGGCTGGCCATAAAAGCCGCCTTTCACCTTGTTACCCAGGATGTACATGGGAGTGGCGGTGCCGTGATCCGTGCCTTTGCTCATGTTCTCGCTGACGCGGCGTCCGAACTCAGTGAACACCATGACTGCTACCTCGTCGGCTCTCCCCATGCGCTCAAGGTCTTCCATGAAACCGCGAAGCGCATCGGAGAGATAGATCAGCAAGAGATTTTGCGAAGGCGCCTGAGATGCATGTGTGTCGAAACCTCCCAGGTTGACGTAAAAGAGGCGGGTGGGGAGCCCGGCATTGATGATCCCGCTGATCTTCTTGAGATCGAGCGCAAGGCTGGTATCTGCTCCATAGTCAACCATCGTACGGTACTCGGTGCACGCCGACCGCACAAGCGCCGCGCCAATGGTCGCGGTCCGTGACACGGTGTTGACGAACTCAAGAGACAAGTTGCGGGTTCGATAAGGCTCGCCGTAGAGTTCAAAGACCTTCTGCTCGGCCTCCGTGCCGGCGCGGCCAAGTTTCTTTGGATCGCTGAAGACTACCGGGGATTGCCTGACGCTGGCCACGGCGCGCGATTGCCGCGTACCGATATTGACAATGTAGTTTTCCTGCGGCTTGGGTTTGTTCTCATCGGCGAAGCGGCCTAGCCAGCCGTACAGTTCGTTGCCGTGCGGGACAGCCGTGTGCCACCAGTCCATGGCGGTAAAGTGAGAGAGATTGGGATCGGGATAGCCGCAGCCGTGCACGATGGCCAGTTTCCCGTCCTTGAACAACGCCTCAAAACCGGTCATGGCGGGATGGAGGCCAAATTGTTCGTTGAGCTTAATCGTATCGCCAGGCTGAATGGAGATGCTGGGGCGCGCCCGGTAGTAGGCATCGTCACCGTAAGGAACTACCGTGTTCAATCCGTCGTTTCCCCCGGTCAACTCGAGTACGACGAGAACTCGATTCGGATACTTCTCTTCACTTCCCTCGAGAACTCTCCGCGTTTCGTCCTCGGCGACCTGGTTCAGGAAGGCGGGCAGCGCGGCGGAGACTCCGACTCCGTAAGCACCAGCGCTGAGGATGTCATCTTTTTTTACTGACATGGCGGAATTCTCCTTCGAACATATGGCTAAATAAGGACCATTCTTACCCTGGTTATGACACTCGCGTCGGTCTACGCCAGCTGATATTCCGGCGCGCTCAGAATGAGATGGACGGTGCGCCGCAGCGCCGGCTCCAGGTCAGGGTTAGAGTAATCGAGAGTGTCCGATTTCAGAGAGCCTCTCAAGAACGACAGCACACCCGCATAGCGCTCGACGCTCAACGACACACTCAGAAAACGGCGGCAGAAATAAGTCACTGTGTCATCGATGGTCTCTACACGGGCATCCTGAACCATCTCGGTAAAATCGATTTGCGCCAACGTGCGAGGAATCGACTTGACTCGCGCATTCCCTTGCCAGGCGCCGGTATAGACCCCCACCGCCAGGTTGTAACGCTCGGTATTCGAAATCGCACTCATCCTGCTTTTCGGCGGTTCTTTGGAATCAGTGGTAGGGTTTGGTCTTAGGCTGGCTGGGGCGTCTCCCATAGATGGGATCTGCTTGGCCTCATCCAGAGTCATTCCGGACAGATAACGGTCGTAGATTGCCAGCGACACAGGCTCCATCGTTTGAGTCGCGGGATTCCATACATGCCCGGTGATGTCATAGTCCACGTATTTCAAAGGAATCCTGCGAAAACTTTCTGAAATCTCCTTGTGCGGGTCTACAAAGTGCTTCGCGTCGGGGAAAAGCAGACTCTCGATACAGTTACAGCGCGCCAGTAGTGTGGCGGGATTGATCCAGGTCCTGCCGCCTGCCCATCCGGCCACGTTGGGAGGGAAAAACAGGGTCTGACCTAGCGTCGTCGTGGTGTCATTGAAATCCGGGATGCCGGGAATCGACTTAAATCCCATCTTTCGATACGTGGAAACCAGCAGCGCTACCGGTGACTTGACCTGTGACCGTTGGCTATAAAAGTCGCGAGAGAGAAAAATCGTCTTCAGCAACGGTTTCAATTGGTATTTGCACTCGAGCAGTAACTTGGCAAGTTGCTCGTTCAGTTCAGGCGCCATGTCCTCGCGCACAAAATAGCGGTAGAGTTTCCTGGTGATAAACCGGGGAGGCGACGGCTGCTTGAGGATGACGTCGATAGCATCATAGCCGGTGAATTTGCCGCTGGCGCCAAGAAAGGACTTCATTCCCTCATCGTGCTTCTCGGGATCGTCAATGAACCGGCCGGGCTGCGCTACGGTTTCATCGCTAGTTAGAGTCCAACCGGTGAAGGCACGGGCCATTTCGCGAATGTCCTGCTCGGTGTATCCTTGCCCCTCACCCATCGAGAACAATTCCATCACCTCGCGCGCAAAGTTCTCGTTGGGCTTTCCTTTGACATTGTCTTTGTTGTCGAGCCAGATGAGCATCGCGGGGTCCTGAGCGATCGCAATAAGAAGATCGCGCATGTTGCCGTTGGCGTGCCGGCGCAGCGTCTCGATCTGACCCAGCATGAACCCATAACACATGACCTTCTCCTGGCTGGTGGCGAAGTGGTTATGCCAAAACAGCGCCAGATTCTCCTGTAATGGGCGCGGCGTGATCAGCATGCGTTCTGCCCACCATTGCGCGACGCGCCGCATCTCTCCCCGCTCACTCCAGAGCAGGGTGTAGTATTCGTCAACCGGGGGCTGGTAGTCGAGCGGCGGTGCGGCCTTCTTACTCACTCCAAGCGAGCGGCCCGTGGTGCGCGCTTCCTCAAGGACTTTAAGAATCGAGGCGTATTTGTAGCCGTGCGGATAGATTCCCGACTCTTCGAATTCAGGCAGGCCGCTGACATCGATCGCCTCATAATCAACCAGCTCATCGACGGCCTGCTCGGGTGTCATCGTGGCGAGCCGTTGAATTTCTTCCGGTGTGCCGCCAAAGCCGGCTCTCTCCAGCAGCTGCGCCGCGCGCGCGTAATTCCAATCCGGCTTGCCAATCGGCGTCAGGTCATTGGTCCAGGCGTCGGAGCCGGTCTCGTCGGCGGAAAGATGTGAAATGCGGGGAAGCGGAGCCGGCGGCCGCGTACCGGTCGCATCAACTGATTGCGATGTCTGATCTAGGGTGTTGGGTTTCATGAGTGACTCCTTCCCTTGGAATCGAGAGGACACCGGAGGTTAAACTGTAATATACGATTGTTGCGAATGCAACAACTTATCGTTGGCCTGCGATGGACCCTCCGCGCTAAGCCACTTGTAGACCCTCACTTGAGTTCACGCCGGTTCTGTAGCACAATCGCTGGCGACAATCTGGTTTGACATAATGGCTTTGAGACAGTGTCATTCTTCATGAATTCTGCGGCCGTTTTTGACAATCGCCTAGCGAGAGATATGAACTACATCGGCAAGAAGGAAAGGTAAATGCCTGCACTCAAGAAGCGCTTTCAACGGCTCGCCTCGTACCGTTTGCACAAGCTGGCTAGCGTGTCCGACCGGTTCATCGAACTGCGCTACCGCCGCAAGTTTGGCCTGCGCACCGCAGAAGTCGGGATTATGGCCGTGGTGGGAGCCTCGAGCCCGCTGAGCTTCAAAATGGCTTGCGCCCAGACGGATCTCGAAAAGAGCAAGGTCAGCCGGGTGGTGGCGCAGTTGCTGGAAAAGGGCTTACTGAAAAGGCGCGAACATCCCAAGGATCAACGCTCGTTTTACCTCACCCTGACGCCTGCTGGCACGAAACTCTACTGGGCCATGTACGCTGACGCGGTCCGACGCAACCAGCAATGGATTGCTATTCTTCCTAAAAACCGGCGGGCTCAGTTTCTCAAGTCTTTGGAACTTCTTATGCAGCACTCGCAGAAACTCCTCCAAGAAGAGAAGAGGGCGGGGGCCGGGGTTCGCCCTCATCCATCACGCGGAGTCTGAAGGTTGTTTTCACACTTCACGCCCGTAGGCGCAGAGTCGTTGCAGCTACAACAAAATGATTGAACTCGAGGGCTCGCGGATATAAAATGCCGCGCCTATGGCCGCTGAAACGGGATCCGTTCTTGCTCCGGCCGAGGTCGAACGGCCTGCCTCATTGCGCTATGCCTGGTATGTCGTCGGGATCCTGACGGTGTTGTACAGCTTTTCCTTTATTGCCCGCGCCATTTTCAGCCTGCTGGTGCAGCCCATTCGCCACGACTTGCACATCAGCGACACACAAGTAGGCATCTTGGTGGGCTTCAGCTTCGCAGTGATCTACACGTTGTTGGGCGTCCCTTTGGGACGTCTGGCCGACATCTACAGCCGACGTGTGATCATCGGCGCGGGCGTAGTGGTATGGAGTTTGTTTACTGCAGCCAGCGGTATGGCTCAAACCTACTCTGAAATCCTCTGGCTGCGGATGGGGGTGGGAGCCGGAGAGGCTGCGCTTTCGCCAGCGGCTTATTCGTTGATCGCCGACTATTTTCCTCGCAAACGGCTAGCCACAGCAATCAGTGTTTACTCCATAGGAATTTACATTGGAGCGGGCCTATCCACGATCGTCGGTGCTTACGTTGTGCATTTTGCTTCGTTTCACCCATGGTGGACCCTTCCCTGGGTCGGCCAAATCCGGTCGTGGCAGCTGATTTTCTTTGTTGTCGGCCTACCCGGGCTTGTTTTTGTCTTGCTGCTCTACACCATTCGCGAACCGGGGAGAGCAAGGGCCGGACCAAAACCGGTAGCGCCGCTGCGGCAGGTCCTCTCCTACATGGTCCGGAATCGGTGGACTCTGTTTGCCCTCAACGTTGGGTTCGGCTTGGGGTCTCTCGGCGCTTATGCGGCGGGAGCCTGGTTGCCGGAGTTTTATCGGCGTCAATTTCATTGGAATATCGTAGCCGCAGGAAAAGTCTACGGTCTCTCGGTGGCGATATTCTGTTCTCTCGGAATTGCTGCTGGCGGCTGGATCTGCGACCTTTTACGATCGCGCGGTCGCGCCAACGCAGGCCTCCTGATCAGCGCTCTGGCCGGGCTCGCCATCATTCCGTTTCATTTCCTCCTCTATTTGGCACCATCGGCACGTTGGGCGACGGTTTGGCTGATCCCTTCATGCTTCCTGGCGGCCGTTCCCACCGGAATCGTTCCTGCCGCGATTCAGGAAGTCATGCCCGCCAACATGCGGGCGGCAGCGTCGGGGCTCTACTTGTTCATCGTCGTCATCATTGGATTCGGACTCGGACCTGTCGCGGTCGGCGCCTTCACCGAACATATTTTCCGGAACGACGCTGCGCTTCGATATTCGCTCGTTCTGGTGGAATCCACCGCGTGCCTGCTCGGCGCGGCCGTGATGCTCACTGGCGCGAAGCCATTTCTCGCCAGCCTGAAATCGCTACGGGTTTGGAACGCGGCGCATCTGGATTCCCAGATCCGCTGAGCCTGGTTTCGGAGAGCTGGTTTTTCGCGCAAGTCACCGCCTTGCTTCCTTGAGTTCCTGGCAGTACGGCACGTACAATGACCGATCGTTCAATCGGGAGAAGAGATCCTTCATGGCGTTCACGGCCAACCAGGGAGTAAGGATTTACTGGGACGAATCGGGCAGCGGCGACCCTCTTTTGCTCATCATGGGGTTGGGATATCCGTCCGACGCGTGGTATCGGACGCGGCCGGCGCTTGCCGCAAGGTACCGCACCATCGCTTTCGACAATCGGGGCGTAGGGCGGACGGACATGCCTCCCGGCCCCTACCTCATCTCCACCATGGCTTCCGACGCCGCGGCGGTGCTCGACGCCGCGGGCGTCCAGAGGGCGCATGTCTTCGGTATCTCCATGGGCGGCATGATCGCGCAGGATTTGGCCATCGCATGTCCGCAGCGCGTGCGTTCGCTGGTTTTGGGATGCACCGCTCCGGGCGGACCCAAGGCGGTCCGGGCTGAAGCTGCGGCCACCCAGATGCTCATGGCTCGCGGCACCATGACGAAAGAAGAAGCGGCCGAGGCGGCCGTTCCCTTTATTTACGACCCAGGAACGCCAAGGCACCTCATCGATGAGGATATAGAGAAGCGCCGGCCCTGGTTTCCCGACAGCGTCGCCTACGCAGCGCAGTTAGAGGGCATCCTGGCCTGGGAAGCTTACAGCCGGCTGTCCAGGATCACGGCGCCCACGCTGGTGATTCACGGCGAGTCCGACCGGCTGGTACCCCCGGAAAACGGGAAATTGATCGCCCAGAATATTCTGGGATCCGTGCTGGTCATACTTCCGCACGCCGGCCATATCTTTACCACGGACCAACCGCAGGCAGCGCAGGCGGCGATCCTGAAGTTCCTGGCCGCGCACTAGGGGCCCTTTCTCCGTTAAGACAGCAACACCGCCGTTGCCGGCGGTGTTGTTGGAAGAGAGGCCGTCGACGCCTTAGTGGGACAGCAGTTGCACTCCGTGCGGCACCAGATTGGGGAAGACGTATGCATAGAGCATCACGATAACCCCAACGATGGAACCAAGCGCAATCGAATGCCACACGACAAACCGGAAGATCATGCCTTCGTTGCCTACCTGGTTGGTAGCGGCGGTGGCTACGCAAATCGATTGCGCGTCCACCATCTTACCCATCACGCCTCCGGCGCTGTTGGCCGAAGTCATAAGGATTGGATTGAGGCCCAATTGTTCGGCGGTGATGCGCTGGAGGCTGCCGAAAAGCGCGTTCGATGACGTGTCACTGCCGGTGAGAGCTACACCCAGCCATCCCAGGAAGGTCCCGAAGAACGGGTAAAACCACCCCGTGTGGGTGAAGGCAAGTCCCAAGACGGCGTCAGTCCCCGAGTATCGCGTAACGAAGCCCAGTCCCAACATGCACGAGATTGCGATTACCGCCCATCGCATTCTAAACAGCGTATGCCCGAAAACCTTGGCCAGTTTGATCGGGCTGACTCCGCGAATCAATCCGCCCACAACCGCTGCCAGGAAGCAGCCCGTCCCAGTCGCTGAAAGCCATATAAACGGGAACTTAGCGCCTTCCGGCGTCGGCTTGGCCACCACGGGTTTGTCGCGAGAGATTCTGTTGTGGAGTTGGGTTTCCCAGCCACCCCTGGGTTTACCCTGTTCGGTTCTCCAAGCGGGAGTCGTGTTGATGTTCATCCAATCCTTTACGGGCTTGAACCCCCAGAGAAAAACAAAGACGGAAAGGATCAGAAAAGGAAGCCAAGCCTTGAATGTTGCTCCGGCGCTATAAGAATGAAGGGGCACGCTGCGGCCGGAACCTCCGGACACGGAGGGCAGACCGCCGGCGACGGCGCTGGCTGCGGCCGGTACTGTGTCGCCTTCGAATCGCCAGATCTTCTTAGGCCTCCAGAACAGCAGGAATACCACTGTACACAGAAGCGAAAAGAGGCCTGCCGTGATATCCACAAGATTGCTGTCCATCTTGTTGGACCAGAAGAACTGCATCGAGGAAAAGGAGACACTCACCACCAGGATCGCAGGGAGGACTTCGAACGTCTCTTTCCATGGGACCATCGCCCGCACCAGCCAGAAGGGGACGATGAGAGCGGTGATCGGGAGGATGCGGCCGATCATGGCATTCATATCGGCTTCCGGCAAACCGGAAACCGTGGCCAGCATGTGCACTGGCGTTCCAATGGCTCCCCAGGCCACTGGAGCGGTGTTAGCGATAAGGTTCAGTGCAGCGGCGTGGAACGGCTTGAAGCCTAAGCCGATCATGAAGGCGCCAGCGATGGCTACCGGCGATCCGAACCCGGCGCAGCCTTCGATGAAGGCGCCGAAGCAGAATGCGACCAGCAGAAGCTGCAGCCGGCGATCTGAAGTGATGCCGCCGACGGAGGACTTCATGATCTCGAAGTCCCCTGTGGAGACCGAAATGTCATATAAATAGACGGCCGCCACCACGATCCAGACGATGTTCATCAAGCCCGTAGCCACACCATACAGAAAGCTTGCGCCGGCTAGAGACCAAGGCATGGTGAACGCCATCCTCGCGACGAGCACCGCGGTAGCGGCGCCGGAGAGGGCCGCCCAGTGAGGTTTCACGCGCAGGCCGGCCATCAAGGTGAACAGAACGATGATCGGCAGCGCGGCCACCAGCGCCGACAACCACCAGTTTTGTTCTCCAAATGGAAAATAAACTTGAGTCCACGTGGGCATAAGTTCTCCTGAAGTGAAGACTTTCCGGACTTATCGGTTGCTGACAAGCTGATCCAGAGCACTCTGATTCTTCGCCGGGCAAGACAATCAAAGTACGAGACAGAGGAGTGCGGGATTACTTTCCGCCCCGGAACTGTATCTGTCAAGCATTTTTATAGAGCCAGTTCTCTGGAAAATGCAGACACATGGATCAGCTCTCAAGACCTTAGGCGTAACGCTCTGAGGACAAGTTAGTCGACCGGCAAACCGGTCATCCCTTGACCGCATGCACAGTGAAGCCCGCGATGAAGCGGTCCGGAAACAGGTTATAGAGGAATGCGATGGGCAGCCCTCAAGCAGGCAGCCATGAGCGATCCCCAACGGTAGACGTCACCGCCAACCCGGAAAATTGGGATTCCAATTGCCACCATCTGATTGCACGAAGGCCGGATGAAGGTGAGCGCAATGCTGGGCCACCAGAGTAAAGGTAAATGTCACTCCATCTTTTGCCGTGTGGTGGTTACCTATCGCTCTTCGCCAAACCGTTTGAGATCTTCAGGCGCGTCGCGCACCGCCGCCGCC
>DATDGP010000222.1:0-8153 GCA_036522035.1 Terriglobales bacterium | reverse complement strand
TGCCCCTCGGCATGCCGTCGTCGACGGCACTAGAATGTCTGGGCGTTAGCCCTGGGCCTTCGGGCCCATGCCGCTGAACTCCAGCTCCGGTGTCGCCGCCAGCAGCGAGCAAGTATATTCGTGGAGAGGAGCTGATGTGATCTGCTCGCTGGTCCCAGTCTCCACGAACTCGCCGCCGCGCATCACGGCGATGCGGTCGCTGAAGTAGCGCACGACCGGCATAGAGTGCGAGATGAACAGATACGTCAGTCCGAACTCGCGCTGCAGGCGCCTCAAAAGATTGACCACCTCCGCGCCTACGCTTACGTCGAGCGCCGAAACCGGCTCGTCGCACACCACGAACTTGGGCCGCAAGATCAGCGCCCTGGCAATCCCGATCCTCTGCCGCTGGCCGCCGGAAAATTCGTGCGGATAGCGGTCGAGGGCGGATTCCTCGAGGCCGACGGCCCTCAGCATCGTCGCCGCAGCATCCCTGAGCTCGGAGCGCGTGTTCTTCGAACCGTTCGATTGCGAGTGGATCATGAGCGGCTCGCTGATGATGGCGTCAATCTTCAGGCGCGGGTTCAGCGAGGCGACAGGGTCTTGGAAAATGATCTGCATGTCACGCCGCAGGCGCCGCAGCTGGTTCGGCGTAGCCGCCAGCACATCCTGGTCGTTGAAGCGAACCGTACCTGAGGTGGGCTCGATAAGGCGCAGGATCATCCGTCCTAGCGTGGTCTTGCCGCAACCCGATTCCCCGACCAGGCCCAGAGTCTCACCGGCCTGAATTTCGAAGGAAACGCCGTTCACCGCTCGAACTTCACGGTGGCTCGTGCCGAGCGAGCCAGCGTCGGAATGATAGACCTTGACCAGATCGTGGACTTCGATCAGGGGCATGATGCTTGACTATATTCGAGAACGGACACCTATACCAAAAGCAAACCTTACAACGGATGAGAAGACGATGATGGGCGCGGCGAGAGGCCTTTTGCCGCGGGTCTTACGCCGCAGGGCGAACACGGCCGCTAGCGCAACGGCCAAGGAATGATAATTGCTCAAAGCAAAAAGGCCCTTGTCTCCGATTCAGGACCTGCTCACCTGCCCAACGTTCGAATCGTAGGGCAATGATCAATGATCGAGGAAGCCAAAGGCCTTCTTAATCCGCGTGTGCCTGGTTGGGCACAAGCGGCTGCCGCGCGGTCAAACATCGTGCAGCCCGGTCCTCAGCCGGCTGGCGGTACGGAGCGAGCTTTGCTTGGCTGCTGGATGGGTTAGAGGGCTGGTGTTCCGTCCAGGGTTGCTTTTCGCCCCGGGTTTCGGGAATCCGTAGGAATCCGAAGAAAAGAAGCCAAGTAAGCTCAAGAAAACGCCGGCAACGGTCGCCCAAGGGGCGCTCGAGTAGCCATGACGTGGGGATTAAGGTGTTTTTAAAGGGCTTCTCCTTTCCAAGCCTCCGAAACCTTCCTTTCAAGGCACTTCATCTAAGGTAGAAGGGATGAAATTCGTTGCACCCTCACGCGACCGAGACCAGCAGTTCACCGTGTTAAAATTCTTGTACCTTCGCCGAGAGATGAATCACTTTGGTTGAAATCGCGCCTTCGATCCTGTCTGCGGATTTTGCGCACCTCGCCGACAATGTCCACGCCGTTGCCGAAGGCGGCGCGACGCTGTTGCACGTGGATGTGATGGACGGCCATTTCGTTCCCAACATCACCATTGGCCCTCCGGTCGTGGCCAGCCTGCGCAAGGTGACCCGCTTGCCGCTGGACGTCCACCTGATGATCGAGAATCCGGACCAGTTCATCCCTTCGTTTGTGGAAGCCGGTGCCGACTGGATCTCCGTGCATCAGGAAGCCTGTGTGCATCTTCACCGCACGCTGGAGCTTATTAGCGGCCATGGATGCAGGGCGGGCGTGGTAATCAATCCGGCTACGCCCCCGGAGACCCTTGAAGAAGTTCTGGGCATGGTGGACCACGTGCTGGTGATGTCGGTAGATCCAGGGTTCGGTGGACAGAAGTTCATTCCCTCTGCATTGGACAAAGTACGCAAGCTGGCCGCGATGCGAAACGCCGCGAACGCCAATTTCAGAATTGAGATTGACGGGGGCATCGGGCCTGCTACCATTGCCCAAGCCGTGCGCGCTGGGGTGGAAATTCTGGTGGCCGGCAATGCCGCGTTTGGCGAAGGAAGTCCCAGGGAAAATACACAGCGGCTGCTCAGGCTGGCAACCGAAGCCACCCTGCTGAAGGTTTAGAGCTCTCATTATTCTGAGGTAGGAATGTCACGTCAAATTATCGCTTCGATCATGCTGGCCGGTATTTTGCTGGTAGCCGGCTGCCACCACAAAGTTCAGAACCCCATGGCTGGCATAGATTCCAAGCAGCCGGATAAAGCTCTCTACGACCGTGCGATGGACTCGATGAGGCACGGCCGGTACACGGAAGCCCGCACGCTGCTGGAGACCCTGATCAACACCTATCCGGAGTCGGAATTCATGGCCCGCGCCAAGCTTGCGCTGGGCGACGCCTGGTACGCTGAAGGTGGCAGCGCCGCTTGGGCTCAGGCCGAAGCGCAATACAAGGATTTTCAAGTCTTCTACCCCAACATGCCCGAGGCTTCAGAAGCGCAGTTGAAAGTGGCCACCATCCACTACCGTCAGATGGAAAAAGCGGACCGCGATTTTGCCCAGGCCATGCGTGCCAGCGAGGAATACCGCAGCCTGATCCAGCAGTACCCGGACAGTCCTTTGGTTCCGGAAGCCAAGCAACGTTTGCGCGAGGTGCAGGAAGTGCTGGCCGACCGGCAGTATCGAATCGCCCATTTCTACTACTTGCGCGACAACCTGGCTGCGGCTCAGGCCCGCCTGCAATCGTTGATCGATTCCTATCCTCTCTACAGCCAAGTGGACGATGCCCTTTTCGAACTCGGCAGTCTCTATGAAAGAGAAGCCACCAGCATGAAGCGGCAAAATGTCGCTGACCCGGCGGTAAAGGAGCGCATGGTCGCGCAGTTCCAAAAGCACGCCATCGATGCTTACAGCCGCATCCTTACCCGCTATCCGGCGATGGCGCGGGCCGGAGAGGCGCGCAAGCGGCTGGAAGCGCTCAACGTTTCGCCCATGCCAGCCGCTACGGCGGAGGAGCTCGCGGAAAGCAAGGCCGAGGAGCAGAGCCGGCAATCAATTCACGTCACGGATGAAGTTTTGTGGAATTTCAGAAAGCACCCCTATATAGGACGAGCATCGAAAGTCGGCGAGCCCAATTTGAATGACGAGACTCAGGTTAGCGCAGTGGCCATGGTTCAGGATCTGACCAACCAGCTCAATGGCGCTGCCCAGCGCGGCACCACGGATCTCGGCATCTCGACCGTGGGAGCGGGAACCGGAACAGCCGGCCCCAACCAGGCGCCACCCGGAGAAGCCGCTCCTGTCACTGGGACAGCGCCGGCATCCACTACTCCCACTACTCCACCTGCAAACGCCAATCCGGTGCCCCAACCCGCTGAAGGCGCTCCGCCCGCGGCCGCGCCTCCGCAAACGAACGAAGTGCCGAAAACCGGTACAAGCGACGCGTCGGCGAACGCGCAAGCCGGCGCCGGCGCGCAGCAAAACTCCGCAGCGCAACAAAACTCTGCCGACAGCAAACAGGATTCCAGCAGCAAGAAAAAGAGTAAGAAGGGGCTGCGCAAGCTCATTCCGTTCTGAGAAACGGCTCATGTCAGCAACCGCGAGGGCTAGTACTTTCGGTTGGGGTAGGAGGTATACCTCACTGGGTACTGAGGTGGTCTTTTGATTGACTTCAAGGTACTTTAACAGTAACTTGTCCTCGTTTCGCACGGAAAAAGGGTGTGGAGAGCGTGTCGCTAAGAATTCTTTTTGCCGATGACAGCATGACTGCCCAGAGTATGGGCAAGAAGATCCTTTCTGAAGCCGGCTATGAGGTCGTCGCTGTCAGCAACGGCGCCGCCGCCGTCAAGAAAATTGCCGAACAAAAACCGGACATCATCATTCTGGATGTCTACATGCCCGGGTACTCCGGCCTGGAAGTTTGCGAGAAAGTACGCGGCTCCATGGACACGCTAAAGACGCCGGTGCTGCTGACCTACGGCAAGATGGAACATTATCGACCCGAAGACGGCCACCGCGTCCGAGCCGATGGCGTAATCGTAAAGCCCTTCGAAGCCAGCGATCTCCTCGCCATTGTGAAGAAGCTGGAAGAGCGCATCAATCGGGCGCCGGCACGCGTCGAACCGCCGGTACTGGTGGATCGCACGCATCAGCAAGCCGTTGTAGCTCCCCCGGCTGAGCTTCCCGTGGAGATCCCCGAGCCGGTTGTTTTCACGGGCACCTCCGTGCATTCAACGGTGGAAGTACCGGATCACATGGCCGGCAATTCCGCGCTTGGCGATCTTCTGACCGCCGAGCCCCTCTCTTCTGTCCCAGAAATGAGCGTGCCGACGCATCCCATTTCAGAGACGATGCCTGAGCCTCCTCCGATGCCGCAAAGGACTTCGGTTCCCGAATACGAAGTACCCGTGGCGTGGCGAGATAAAGATGACGACAACATTGGGGCTGAGGTGGTTCCCGCGCCCGCGATTGCGGCTCCCGAACCTGAGCTGCGATCGGTTCCGGTGGAGCGTGAGCCAGCGGCGCCTGAGCCGGCTGTGTCCCAGGTGGCCGCTGCGTCTGAACCTGCGGTGTTTGAACCTGTGACGCCCGAACCGAGGGCGTCTTCGATCGATGCGCCCGAGCCCTCCGAGCCCGACGCATCAGAGAGTTATTCTTCGTTTGCCGGGTCCCGCCCCTTGCGCATTCCGGTTTACCAAGAGCCCGAGTCACCAGCAAAACCGTATGAATTCATTCCCACGTCCACGCCGGCTCCAGAGGAGATTGAGATTCCTCGCGAACCGCAGCTCCAGGAGACTGCGGAAGAGACCACGCGCAACACTGTGGCCGACTCCCTTGAGCCTGGATTGATGACGACCCGGCAACAGTTTGAGTGGGAGAAGGATTCGCCATCGACTCAGGAAGCCGGTGCTCCAGAGGAGGGTCCCGGCATTCACTTCCAGGATATTCCCGCGGAGATTGCACTCCACGCCCCGCCGTCGATCCCGACAGAGGCGCCAGAACCGCAAACATCAGAAGCGCAAAGCCCGAGATTGACGCCTGTCGAAGAGAGCGAGGAGCCCAAGGTTACCGAGGATGATTTCGAAGCCCGGGTAGCTCGAGCCATGGCTGCTTACAAGACGTCGGGGCCCGACGCGCCTATGGGGAGTTACCAAGAACCCCAGCCTGAAAGTGTTGCCAAGCAAGCTTTCGCGGCTTCAGTTCAGGAACCGGCACCGGTGGATTATCATCCTCCCGTTCAGTACCAGACTTCGATTGCCGAGAGTGTGTCTACAGAGCAGCAGGAAGAACCCGAGGCTGTACAGGAAGAACCCGAGGTAGTTGAAGCTTTCTCGGAGGCGGAATATCGGGTTCCCACATTTGAGTATCGCCCACCTGTAAACACGCCGGAGCCGGTCCAAGAGTTCGAACCTGCGCCTCAGACTGCTCCGACGGAGCCAGAGTCGGTCTCCATTACCCAACTCGGGGATGTCCAGCCAGCCGATGGCGGCAATACGATCCACTCCCCTTCTGCTCCAGTCCTTGAGAGTCCTGTGCGTGCGGCAGCAGCAGCAGCAGGAACCGGCGCCGATCACCACGCAGTTTCGCAGGCAGTCCATCGTGTAGTGGAGCGCCTCAAGCCGGAGTTGGTGGAAGAAATCCTGCGGGAACTTAAGTCCAAAGAGTAAGAAGCCTTTCGAATTGAAGGGTTGCTGTCGGCGTCCCTTTTCTTCCCTGATTCCCAGCAACACCGGCCCTTAATCAAGGGCTGGGTTTCCCTTTCTGGAGTGCCAATATGCGCCGCGGAACGCTCATCCCGCGGCTTTCGGGGTTTCGTGAACCACCCGCAGAAACTTGCAGGAATCTAATCTGATCAGAGCAACGCACGCTTAGAGCATTTCTAATATCGAACACGCACCAGGAGAGGGGTCCATGCGTATTCACATTGGCTCGGCGCTGGCAACCATGATGCTTGGAATCATTTTGGCGCCGGCGGGACTAAGCCAGCGAGCGCCGTATGGCAGTTATCAGCAGACCTGTCAGAACATCCGCAGGGACGGTTATACGCTTTCCGCGCGTTGCCAAAGGGTCGATGGAGGCTGGCATAATACGTCTATCAATTACCAGAACTGCGCCGGCGAGATCATCAACGACAATGGTAACTTGCGCTGCGGGGGCGGTGGCTATGGTCCTGGGTACACGGCACCTGGTTATACACCCCCTGGATATGGGCGCTGGCAAGGTGGCTTGCCGCCGGGCGATTACAAGCGAACCTGCCAGAACATGTACATGAACGGCGCCCGGTTGTCCGCAACCTGCCAGAGAGTCGACGGTGGTTGGAACAATACCAGTCTCAAGAACGTTGGTACCTGTCAGAGCAGGATTGTGAACGACAACGGCAACCTGCGCTGTCAGAGGTGACCTTTCTCGGTCCTGAGCGCTCGCATGGGATCAACACCGACACCCCGACGCGCGGGCACAATCGTGGCCGCTAACGCGCAGAGGCCGAGCGCCGCGATAGCCAGCGTGAGAACAATGGGATTGAAGCTCGTCACGCCGTAAAGCTGGCGCGACCCTCTGCAGACGGTCCGCCAGAGTCTCCCCCTCCCATCACCAGGTAGCTGATTCCGTCTTCACGACCCACGTCGTAGGTGTGACAAATGTTGATGATTGAGAGAAGAGATCACTCGCGCTTCACGGTTAAAGAGCTGATTTGCGTCGGATTTCTGAGCCTGACGGTCAGTTAGGACCTTGATCGAAGCCACTCGGTCGAGCCGAACATCCCGTGCCCGGTAGACCTCGCCCATCCCGCCAGCCCCCCAGAAATGAACGGATCTCGTAGGCGCCGAGTTTAGTGCCGACAGCCAAGGGCATACGTGGTCCAGATTATAAGCGGACGAACCAACGCCATGGCACTAACTGTAAGGCGAACATTATGGGACTCACATCTTTGCGTTAAGCGCCATCATCAATTGAAGTCGACGGCAGAGTCGCGCGTGCGGGGAGCGAAGGAGGCGTTCATGACTCAAGCCACCCTAGATACCTTCTACGGGATGATCGGAGTTGAGTGATTCAGCGTGATGCCTGGAGATCTTGGTCCTCAACCAACTCTGGTGAGACGCGGTGTCACCAACACCGGACAGGACACCCTTGACAAAGCCTAACCCCAAAAAGAAACCCTCCGAAATTCCGGAGGGGTTTCTCGAGCTTTTTCGTTGATGACTAGCCCCGCTTACGGGCGTTGTGTTTCTTGTTATAGATCTGCTTGGACAGGTTGTTTTGCTGATGATTGATGTGGGTTTTTTCACCCTGGGTCAGCTTGCCGCCGTTGGCGGCGCGGTCGTTGCGTTCCTGGTGATTGAGGCTGGCTTCTTTGTGCTCCAGATTTGCGGCTTCGCCGGCGGTCAGTGAGCCGCTCTTGACGCCCTGGCCGATGCGCTCCTGCTGCAGACGATCACGGGTATTCACTTCATTGTTGGTCTTGGGTTGAACCGCGGCGTTGTGCTTGTCCTGGTAGATCTCCTTGCTCAGATGGTTCTGCTGGCCATTGAGAGCGGATTTGTCGGCAGTGGTGAGTTTGCCGCCGTCTTCCGAGCGCATGATGTGCTCTTCTTTGTTGAGGTTCTTTTCCTGGTTTTCCAGGTGGCTGGATTCGCCCGCCGTCAGCGATCCGTTCTCCATGCCGTTGCCGATGCGCTCTTGCTGGTTGTCTTTGCGCTGTTGAATGCTCTGCCCGGTTACAGGCGTGCTCGTACTGGGAGTGGAACTCGCGGTCTGCGCCAGAACCGCCGCAGTCGAAAATGCCATCATAGCCAAAACGCCAAGGTACGTCCGTTTCATGATTTTGCCCTCCAGAGTGTGGAGCTGATCGCCTGGGGCGTCAGCTCCGGTCACTGGGCATAAACCTGAACAGAATTGAAAAGTTGCGTAAAGCAGATACAGAAGTACACGTACAAATATTCCTTGAATTCCCGAAACTCCTGCGGTGGAGCTGAGTTCAATGAATCTTGCGCCTATTCGGCGGCCTTCAGGGACCGGCGAAACTCGCTCACCGTCCTTGCGATGATT
>DATDGP010000221.1:0-5604 GCA_036522035.1 Terriglobales bacterium | reverse complement strand
ATGTCAAGGGACAGGTCACAGCAAAAGTGTGCAAGAAGTTTACACTTTTCCGCCCAAAGGCTCTAGGACACGCGTTTGAATTGCGACCAAAGAGCTATAACCATGCACTTTCATACGGTCCGGCAGGGTCGGGACTCGGGGACCGGTGAGCCCCGTGGCCTGGGTCGCAATCTGCAATCATACGGAATGGCGTTTCGGCGATTCGATGGCGAGATTAGCATGTTGACAGCCGTCCTGGCAAGGCATCGCGACAGCGAGGTCGTCATGGGTCAGGAATGCCCACTCGTGCGCGCGGATCAGCCTGACGCTTCCGTTTTATCTTCCCTAGGATGCACCGGCCTCGACCGCGTGGCCGGCTATGCCGCCCGCCCAAAACGCCGAACGTCCCTGGACTGTAAGAACTGACAGTGGACGCCTCTCTCCTATTGAGGAGAAACTATCACCGTAACTGCCTTCGTGGGAGGATTTTCTCACTTCCATCCAGCCTTCGGGTGGCTCCGAAAGGCAAGCCAGAGTCGAAAATTCAAAGGAGGAACAAATGACACACCTATTCGCAAGACTCAAGCGCGCCGGCGCCTGGGCGGTGGTCAGCTCCCTGCTCGCCGCCGCGCCGCTGCTCGCCGCCAAGCCAGCACACCCGCAGGCGGGGGAGCAGAAGAAGCCTAACATCGTTGTCATCATGGGCGATGACATCGGCATGTGGAACATTGGCGCTTATCATCATGGGTTGATGGCAGGACGCACACCGAATCTCCACAAGATGGCCGCTGAAGGCATGATTTTCACCGACTACTACGCCGAAGCCAGCTGCACGGCGGCCCGGGCCAACTTCATCACCGGCGAGCTCCCCATTCGAACCGGCATGACCACCGTCGGCCAGGCGGGCGCCCCCATCGGCATCCCCGCGCAGGCGGTGACGATTGCAACAGCACTGAAGTCCATGGGCTACGAAACTGGCCAGTTTGGCAAGAACCACCTGGGAGACAGGAATGAGTTCTTGCCTACCGTCCATGGGTTCGACGAGTTCTACGGATACCTCTATCACCTCGACGCCATGGAAGACCCGTGCCATCCCAATTACCCACCCGCGCTGAAGGACACGGTCGGCCCGCGACACTTGCTCCACCTGGGCAACTGATGTTGACGATCCCACGGTGCAGCCGCGCTGGGGGAAAATCGGCAAGCAAAAGATTCAGGACGACGGAGAACTTTGTCCCAAGCGCATGGAGACTGTGGATGACGAAATCCTGTCGAATGCGATGACGTTCCTCGACAAGACCAAGAGCGACGGCAAGCCGTTTTTCCTCTGGCTCAACCCCACGCGCATGCACGTGGTTACGCATTTGTCGCCGAAATACGAAGCGATGCGCACACCCGAGAACGGCTGGTCCATTGAAGAAGCCGGGATGGCACAGCTTGACGACATCGTGGGCTCGGTGATGCAGAAGCTTAAGGACATGGGCGTTGACGACAACACGATCGTCGTCTTCACCACTGACAACGGCACGGAGAACTTCACCTGGCCCGACGGAGGACAGACTCCGTTCGCCGGCGGCAAGGGCACGGCGCTCGAAGGCGGTTTCCTGGTGCCGGCCATCATTCGCTGGCCGGGCAAGGTCTCAGCCGGCAAAGTCGAGAACAGCATTGTCTCCGGGCTCGACTGGTTCCCGACGTTCGTAGCGGCGGCAGGTGATGCCAATATCGCCGCAGAGCTAATCGCGGGCAAGCAGCTTGGCGACACGACCTACAAGGTGCACCTCGACGGCTACAACCAGATGGACCTCCTCACTGGAAAAGGTCCGTCGGCACGCCACGAAGTCTATTACTTCACCGAGAGCACTCTCGCGGCCGTGCGCATTGACGACTTCAAATATCGCTTCACCGACCAGCCGAATGGATGGCTTGGTAGCACCGTCAAAGTGGATTGGCCGATCCTGACCAACCTGCGCCTGGATCCATTCGAGCGGACAGGGATGCCCACCGCAACGGGAGGATCCATTTTCTACAAAGACTGGTTCGTGTATGAGTTCTGGCGCTTCGTGTTCGTTCAGCAGGTGGTGGGGAAACTCGCCCAGACCGCCCTCGATTTCCCGCCCATGCAAGCGGGTGCGAGCTTCAACTTGCAACAACTGAAACAGGAGCTCGATAAGGAAATGGCGGCCAAAGCGGCCGAATAACCTCATTGGCGTGGGTGAGCGACAGGATGACCAACGCGGTGGGCGGTTCGCAAGGGCCGCCCACTAAGAAGGCTGCGGTCCATTGCACCGATGCGACCGCGGGTGGCGACGACATCGCTTTTTATGTCGTTGCCACCGCGTCGACCCGAGCTAAACTGAACCGGTGCGGCGACAGCACCACTACTATGGTGCGAACCATCTTCACTACTTGACGGCGGCGTGGCCGCATCTTTGATTCGGATCGCTTCAAGCTCAAATTCGCTGAGACGCCCGACCAGCTGCGTGGCGAATTGGACTTCAAGATCATTGGCTACGCATGGTCAAACTGGAGGTTCTATTACTTGGAAGATAGCTCCCCGCTGGCAATGGACCCGATGCCCTGAGTGCCGGACAGGCGACACGGGTGGCAACGACATAAGAAGCGATGTCGTCGCCACCCGCGGGCTATTTGTTGCGGGTCCGCGCCGCCCGGAGGGCCCAGTGCAAAACTCGGGGGCCGAGTGGATCACTACTCCTTTCTCGTGAGGAATCTTCATCCTCTGCTTCCCGGTTTATTCCGGCGCTACCAGAGCCCGCGCCAGCCGGCCCGCCGTCGCAAAAGCTTCTGGCAAGAAAGTATCCCAAAACCTGATTAAACAATTTGCTATTGACAACCGCTAACAGCATCGGTATGCTCTCTGGTGCCTTAGGCTGTAGGTTCGGCAGATCGAATCTGAGGAGGTCTGAGCAAGGCCGCAGACCCTATTCGAGGTATTTGACTGTATTGATCCAGACCAATGGAGGGGCCCTGACGATGCGACATTTGCGTGGGCTTATTTTGGTAGTGTGCACGGTGGCGTTCTGTAACGGAGCCAGCTTCGCTGATTCCGTGATAGGGTACTTTAACCTCGATTCCAGCCTCAACACCGTGCCGACCGTGGGACAAGTCATATTCACGCTCGAAGGTAACGGAACCATTGCCGCGAGTTTGTCGGACTACGGTCCTGCTACGATCGTGGGATTCGGTTTCAACTCCGCAGCGGTCGATCTGCCAGAATCCGGCTTCACTCCGACCGCCCCGGGAAACGCGGACGGTTGGGTTGACGGCTTCGGCAGCCAACCTTCGGGTTTCTATTGTGGGACATGTGGGTTACAGGAATCCTGGATCATTGGCGATCCGGGCGACTACACCTCCGTCTACCAAGTGCTGAATGGGGGCAGCCAATCCACCGTCGACTTCTTCTTGTTTGATAGCAGCGACGACCAGTGGGGCGGCGATGCCCAACCCTACTCCACGACTCCTGAGCCTGGCACTATGGCATTGCTCGGCACGGGCTTGTTCGGTCTGCTCGGTTTTGCTCGCCGCCCCTTAAACAGTCCTCGATGTTGAAAATCAACCGTCTTAGGACGGGCAGCCCGTCATGGACCATTCGAGCATCGCGATAACGCAGCGATACGTGTGCTATTCGTATCGCAACGCTACCATGGGGTCGGTCCGCGCCGCCCGCAGCGCCGGGATGTAGCCGGCCAAAGCGGCAACACCGAGCATCAGCAGGCTGGCCAAGCCAAGCGCCAGGGGATCCGCCGGCGTCAACCCAAAGAGCAGGCTCTTAATCAGTTTCGACACTCCGATGACCGCCGGCAGTCCAATCGCGATGCCGATCAGGACCAGCACCAGAGACTCCAGCAGGATCAGACGGACCACGTTGCCGCGGTCCGCGCCCAGCGCCATGCGGATGCCGATTTCGCTGGTGCGGCTGGTGACCGCGTAGGCCATGATGCCGTAAATCCCAATGCAAGCCAGCAGCACCGCCAGCGCCCCAAAGAAGCTCGTAAGCCGGGTGATCATGCGGTCGCTCGTGAGCGACTCGCTCACCAGGTCGTTCATGGTATGAATCTCGAGGGGCGGCAGAGTCGGAGCCGTCTGCTTCACCGCGGCGCGCACAGCATCGGCCACGGATGCGGGATTTCCGGAGGCGCGCACCTCGACGCGGGCAAAGGTGGCCTCTCCGATGGGGTGGAAGAAAGGAACGTAAAAGCGGCGCGGCGTCTGCTCACGCAAGTTGTTGTATTTGGCGTCGGCCGCGACGCCGACCACCACAAAATCGTCGTGGGTGGTCGGAAACATGTCCCAGATGCGCCTGCCGATGGGATTCTCGTTGCCGAAGTAGTAGCGCGCCATCGTTTGATTGATCAGACCCACGCGCTGGCCGTTGCCACCGTCCTCAGGCGTGATGTCGCGGCCCATCAGGATCGGAATGCCCACGGTCGTAAAGTAATTCGGGCCGACTTCATCGAACCGGGCATTCATCTTCTGGCCGGACGGCGGCTTGTAGCCATCGATCGAGATGTCGTCGTTCGATTCGGAGTGGCTGAACAGGCCGTTCTGGGACAGCGTCACGCCGCGCACGCCGGGAATGGCGCGGATGGCGTCCATCAGCGCCTTGTACATCTCCGCGATGGCCGGGCCCTTGTAGCCGGATTCCACCGGATCAATGCCGAACAGCAACAGGTGGTCGCGATCGTAGCCCAGTTGCACCTCGCTCAATTTCTGAAAGCTGTGTACGAAGAGGCCGGCGACCACCAGCAGCAGTAGAGAGAAAGCCACCTGTCCCACCACCAGAATCTTGCCGATCGGCGCCCGCTTGCCCTGCCCAGCGCCACCGATGACGCCGCGCGACGTGCCTTTCAGAACGCCGTTCAGATCAACCCGGGAAGCTCGCAATGCTGGGGCCAGGCCGAAGAGAATCCCGGTAAGGAGCGAGACGCCGAGCGTGAAGCCGAGAATGATCGCGTCGGGGTGAGTGTCGAGCGGGATGGGCGTCGAGCCAGATGAGACCAGGCGCAGAAGCACAGCGTCCGCCCATTGGGCGAGCAGCAGCCCGAGCAGGCCGCCGAGGCCGGCCAGGAGCACGCTCTCGGTGAGCAATTGGCGGAACAATCGCGCCCGCCCTGCACCCAAGGCCAGGCGCACCGCGATCTCTTTTTGCCGCGAGGTGGCGCGGGCGAGCAGGAGATTGGCCACGTTGCCGCAGGCGATCAACAGCACGAGGCCGACGACGCCCATAAGAATCAGCAGCGGCGTGCCGAACTCGCCTTGCAGCATGGAAGCGCCGCGGCGGCCGTCCGCCACGGGCAGGTGCTCATTCAGGAAGTCGTGCCGGTCGTTTTCGGTGATTCCGCCGAGCTGGGACTGGAGGTATTGCTGAAATGTCAGGTCGAGGCTGGCCTTGGCCTGGGCCACGGTGACGCCCGGCTTGAGCCTTCCCATCACCTGCAGCCACTCCGTCTTCTCGATGGGGTGCTTTTCAACGGAGAGCCAATCTTGGCCGGGGTAGACTTCCGCCTGCATGGTCAACGGCACCCAGATGTCGGGCGCGGCACCCACGGTCATGCCGAAGAAGCGCGGCGGCATCACGCCGATGACGTCGTAGACGGCCTTGCGGAT
>DATDGP010000220.1:0-85858 GCA_036522035.1 Terriglobales bacterium | reverse complement strand
ATCTACGGAGCCTCAGAGGATCTTTGGTCAAGAAATAGGCGGACGGTCCTGCCCGCCGCTGGCTCACATTCCGACCGCGTCGCTATTGCAATTCCGGAAAGTCTTCTTCGCAAAACTCAGCTTGCGATCGAGCGCTCTTGGCAGCCTCCCGCAACTCCACGCGGCGAATCTTGCCGGAGATGGTCTTAGGCAGATCCACGAACTCCAGCCGTCGTACCCGCTTGTAGGGCGCGAGGACTTTGCGGCTGTGCTCAAAGATGGAGAGCGCAGTTTCGCGCGATGGCGGAACTCCTGCCCGTAGGGCAACGCAGGCTTTCACCAGCGCGGTCCGCACAGGGTCAGGCACCGGAACCACTGCACATTCGACAACGTTAGGATGTTCGATCAGCGCGCTCTCCACTTCGAACGGGCTGATGCGATAGTCAGACGCTTTGAAGACATCATCGGCGCGCCCGACGAACGTCAGATAGCCTTCCTCATCGCGCTGCACTACGTCGCCAGTGCGATAGGCGCGCGTCGTCAGGGGAATGGTCTGACCGTCGTCGTCGAGATAGCCGGGCATGAGTCCCGCCGGCGGCGGGTCGAGGGGAAGGCTCAGCTCGCCTTCGTCCGCCTCCTCCCCCTTGCTGTCAAGAAGCACCACGCGATAACCCGGCAGCGGGCGCCCCATCGAACCGGTCTTCAGCTTTTGTCCCGGAGGATTGCCGACCAGCGCCGTGGTCTCGGTTTGTCCGTAGCCATCCCGGATGGTAAGACCCCAGGCGGCGCGCACCCGCTCTATGACTTCAGGGTTCAAGGGCTCGCCGGCACTAGCCAGCTCGCGCATTCGGACCTTCCAGGCTTTCAGATCCTCGGTGATCAGCATGCGCCACACGGTGGGCGGCGCACAGAAAGTGGTGATGCCGCAATCGGTCTGGGCATGGAGCAGGCCGCGAGGGTTGAAGCGCGCTTGGTTCAGGACGAACACAGTGGCTTCGGCGTTCCAGGGAGCGAATACGCAGCTCCATGCATGCTTGGCCCAGCCCGGCGACGACAAGTTGCAATGCACGTCTCCGGGCCTAAGGCCGATCCAATACATGGTCGAGAGATGTCCGATCGGGTAGCTGGTATGACTATGCATCACCAGCTTGGGTTTCGAAGTGGTTCCTGATGTGAAATAGAGTTGCAAGGGGTCGCTGGCTCTGGTTTCGGCCTCGGGCTTGAATTCGGTGGGTGATCGGTAACCTGACTCGAACTCATGCCATCCTGGCACTGCAGACCCCACCGCGATCCGCGTGCATTTGCTTCCAATGTCTTCGAGCTTTGACGCTAGCTCTGAAGCGCAAATAATATGGCGAACGCGCCCCCGCTCGATGCGGTCTCTAAGATCGCCAGCCGTCAGCAAGGTCGTCGCCGGAATCACCACCGCACCCAGCTTCATCGACGCCAGCAAGGTCTCCCAAAGCTGAGGCACATTGCCCAGGATGACCAGGATGCGGTCTGCTCGGTGCACGCCCAGCCCGGTAAAGTAATTCGCGATCCGCGACGAGCGTTGCGAAAGCTCGGCGAACGAGAGCTTGACCTCGCGGCCGTCTTCATAGACCACCCACAGCGCGGTCTGGCCGCCACGTTCGCCCGCGGCGATCTGGTCAAACCAGTCGAGAGCCCAGTTGAAGCGATCGAGCTTGGGCCACTGAAATCCCCTGTAAGCGGTGTGGTAGTCTTCGCGGTGGGTCAACAGGAAATCGCGCGCTTCACGAAAGGTCTTTGTGGCTTGATCCGACATTACATCCCGTGGCTTCGGAGTGTTCCATTCTAACCTTCGCCTTGTCTAGTCAGAGCCAACATTTCTGCTTCATCGATCACCTTCACGCCCAGCTCCCGCGCCTTGTCCAGTTTGGATCCGGGATCGGTGCCGGCAACGACGTAGTCGGTCTTCTTGCTCACAGAACCTGAGACCTTGCCGCCGGCGTCTTCGATCAGTTTTTTTGCTGCGTCGCGGGAGTGCTTCTCGAGCACTCCGGTGAGCACGAAGGTCTTGCCGGCCAAGGCCGTGCCTCGCTCCCGTTTCTTGCCTTCGAAAGTCAGGTACTTGGCCAGCCGTTCCACCAGCTTGCGGTTCCGGGGCTCAACGAAAAATTCGTGAACGCTGGCTGCCACCCGTGGGCCGACTTCGTTCACCTCCTGCAGTTCGTCCTGGGAGGCCTTCATCAGTGCGTCCATGGAGCCGAAGTGCTCGGAGAGAAATTCCGCGGTGCGCTCGCCAACAAAACGTATCCCAAGTCCGTAGATCACGCGTTCCAGCGGCAGTTTGCGCGATTGCGCGATCTCCGCAAGCAGATTCTCGGCCGACCTATCGCCCACGCGTTCTAACTTGAGCAGCTTTTCTTTCGTCAGCTCGTAGATGTCTGCCACGTCCTTGACTAGGCCACTGTCGGCAAGCTGGTTGACCATGACTTCGCCCATGCCTTCAATGTTCATCACCGCGCGCGCGGCAAAATGGAGTATGCTCTCGCGCAGCTTCGCTGGACAGTTGGCATTCACGCAGCGATGGTCTGCTTCGCCCTCCACGCGCACCACGTGGCCGTTACACACCGGACAGCGTTCCGGCATGTGGAATCTTTTGTGGCCGCGGGGATGGGCCTGGTCTTCGATTACCTTGACCACCTTGGGGATCACGTCGCCCCCGCGCTCGACCATCACCCAGTCGCCGATCTTGACGCCCAGGCGCTCGATCTCGTCCTGGTTGTGGAGCGTGGCGCGGCTCACCGTAGTGCCGCCGATCGACACCGGCTTGAGCTCGGCTACTGGTGTCAGCTTACCGGTGCGTCCTGCTTGCACGTGGATGCCCTCCACCTGCGTCACGGCGCTGCGCGCTGCGTACTTATAGGCGATGGCCCAGCGCGGCGCTTTGCCGGTGAACCCCAGCCGCTCCTGCATGCGCATGGAATTGACCTTGATGACGATGCCATCGATCTCATAGGGCAGCTTCTCCCGCATCTGCTCGCCCCTGGCGATAAAAGCCAGTACTTCGTCGACGCTCTGCGCCAGTGTGTGATACGAGTTCACCTTGAAGCCAATGTCATGGAGCGCCTTCAGTGCTTCCGCATGGTGTTCGGGAAAATACTTGCCGTTCACTAGCAGGAAATACGCAAAGAAATCCAGGCGCCTTTGGGCAACGATGTTCGGCTCCAGCACGCGAATAGTCCCGGCCGCAGCGTTGCGGGGGTTGGCGAACCTCGGCTGGCCCTGAGCTTCGCGGTCTTCGTTCATGCGCTCAAAAGCCTTGAGTGGCATCAGGACCTCGCCGCGGGCCTCAAAATTCGCGGGCACGCCAGTTTTCTTCAGGGCCGCCGCGGCTACCGAGAGCGGCACCGAGCGCATGGTGCGGACATTCGGAGTCACGTCTTCGCCGACCGATCCGTCGCCGCGGGTCACGCCCCGCGCCAAGGCGCCGTTCTGGTAAGTCAGCGCCAGGGACATGCCATCCAGCTTCAGCTCGCACACGTACTCGATGGTCCCCGAGCCAGCCAGCTCGCGCACTCGCCGGTCCCAGTTGCGCAGCTCCTCTTCGCTAAATGCGTTGTCGAGCGATAGCATCGGCCGCGAGTGCTCGACCTTGACGAACCCTTCGCGCGGCTTGCCCCCGACGCGCTGGGTGGGCGAATCTGGGGTGACGATCTCGGGATGTGCGGCCTCCAGGCGCTTGAGCTCCTGCATTAGGCGGTCAAAATCGGCGTCGCTGAGCGCAGGCTCATCGAGCACGTAATAGAGATGTTCGTGGCGGCGGATCTCATCACGCAGCTCCTTGATCTTGCGCTCGGCGCTCTGGCTCTTAGCGGTGATGGCCATAGGCACCAATTATATTGGGCGGACTCTGAATGTTGGTCTAAAGGGATGGGACAGGTCTGGGAGATTCCGGGCGGGAAGGGAAGACTATGCTCCCCCATGCGAGGGCCACGTACGCTCCGGCGTACGCGGTCATGACGCTATGAGCTTCGAGGTGTTATTCCCGGACCCGTGCTGCCCACTGCTTGCGCTATAGTGATTAGTCCTTGTCTTTGCAATCGTGCGCCAAGTCATCCTGATCTACAACCCGGCTTCGGGCCGGAAGCGCGCGCGCCGCGCGGAGAAGATCGCCCGCGCAGCTGAAGTCCTGCGTGCGGCTGGCATCACCGTAGACATCTCCGCCACGAGCGATCCGGGTAGCGCCATCCGCCAGACGCAGCAGGCCGTAATTGCCGGCTTTGACACCATCATCGCGTGCGGCGGCGACGGCACGGTCCATGAAGTGCTCAACGGCCTGATGCTTATCGGTCCCGGCTCCAATGTGGGGCTGGGCGTGATCCCTCTCGGTAGCGGCAATTTGTTGGCCACCGACCTGGGTATCCCCCGCGATCCCGAAGCCGCGGCTCGTGCTCTGCTCTCCTGTCGACGGCTGGAGTTGCACCCGGGCGTGATCGCGTATGGGACCAAGACGGGCCCGCAGAAGCGCTGGTTTATCGTTGCCGCCGGCGTCGGCGCCGACGCCCAGCTGATGTACCGTACCCTTGTCGAAGTCAAACAGCGTTATGGAATGTACGCCTATTTCCTGGAGATGGCGCGCATGGCCCTCCGCCGCGACTTCCCTATGTTTCAGGTGGAATGGATCGATGCCGAAGGCGCCCGGCACTCGGCCAAGGTGACGCTGGTCCTCTCCACCCGGGCCAACCGCTTTCCGGGGGTGCTGCGCCTGGTCCGCCTGGGCGGCTCCCTCGCACGGTCTGACCATCGGGTCATGATCTTCAAAACAGACCGCGTGCGCCACTTTCTCAGCTTCTTTGCCAGCCTTGCGACGGGATGGAACTGGAAGGTGCGGCAAGTCGAGCTCGGTTTCACGCCCTGGTTCCGCTGCACTCCGCTCGAACCCACCCAAGGCGCCATCCACTGCGAAGCCGACGGAGAGCTGCTGGGGACATTGCCGGTCGAGGTTGGAATCGAGCAACGGACGTTTACGTTGCTGATGCCCTGAATCGCAATCAGCAAATAGCAATTGGCAATTCGCGGGAACGCAGAGATGCCAGCAACATTTGCTGAGTCTTCGTTTCATTTCTCACGTGCAACCGCGGCGTCCTTTTCGATGCAACGGCTAATTGCCGATTGCTATTTGCTAAAGGCTATTTAGAATGTCGGCCTTGGATCCCGTCACCCATTTTCTGACCGGAGCATGCCTGAGCCGCGCGGGGCTGAATCGCACCACAGGATTGGCCACTCTGACTATGGTCCTGGCTACTGAGGTCCCAGACATCGATGTGCTCTGGTTTTTCGGCGGATCGGTGACCGGGTTCGCACACCATCGCGGCTTCACGCATACCTTGCTGGGGGCTCCAGTAATGGCCGCGATCACCGTGGGCGGCGTATACGGGCTCTACTACCTTCTGCGGCAGCGGCTGCGGCGAAAAGCCCGCCTTGAGCCGCGATGGGGTTTGCTCTTCGTGTACGCGCTGGCGGGGGTGCTAGTGCACATCTTTCAGGACTTTACTAACAACTACGGCGTGCGGCCCTTCGCGCCTCTTCATCCCCGATGGTATTCCTGGGACATCGTTTCGATCATCGATCCCATCATGCTGGCTGCTTTGACTCTGGGCCTGTTGGTGCCGGCGCTTTTCGGCCTGGTGACGGAAGAGGTGGGCGCAGGCCCGGCGCGCTATCGTGGACGCGGCGGCGCTCTTTTTGCCCTGCTCGCCCTGGCCGCGATCATCGGGCTGCGCGACTTCGAGCACCGTCGAGCCGTCACCGCACTCAACTCAATTACCTATCGCGGCGAAGACCCAATTCGCGCTTCGGCCTTTCCTTATCCTTTGAATCCTTTCACCTGGGGCGGAGTGGTCGAGACCCGCGACTTCTTCGAAATCGTTCAGGCGGATTCCTCTTCCGGCGAAATCGATCCTTCGAACGAAGCAGTTCTGCGTTTCAAGCCAGCCGAGACGCCGGTTACGCTGGCGGCCAAGAAGTCCCGGCTCGGGCGTTTCTATCTCGACTGGGCGCAATACCCGTTCCTCAGAGTGCAATCGCTGGCCGGAAATAGCGGCTATCGCATCCAGTTTCAGGACTTGCGCTTCGCCTATGCCCGCACTTTGTCGCGGAATTCGTCGTCGCCGCTCAGCGGGTACGTAGAGCTCGACCCTCAGTTGATAGTGACCGATCAGTACATGGGCGCGCCGCCGGACAGAGAAAGACCGAGGTAAAGTGACTTTTGTCCGCCTTGCTGATGTCTAGGGCTCGGCATATGCTCTCGCTGAATATTGTGGTTCCGAGAGCCAGCAAAGAGTTCAGGCCGATTTTCACTTTGATGGCGATTTATCCAGCGCTCCTTGACGTGCTCACCCTGAGCCGTCACAATACTTGTTTCGGAGGCGCTCGATGCTCGCTTATCTGTTTGTGCTGCTTGCTGTGGCTGTTCGTATCCTGTCCGGGACCGGATATCTCTCGAGCATGGGCTTTACACCGCTCGAGGCCTCGCTGCTCTTCTTCGGCTCGCGCATGCCGCGCAAACAGTTCGTGATTCCCCTGGCGCTACTGATCGGGTGCGACCTATATCTCACGCTGGTGAAGTATCAAAGCCACATCACCTTTGACCAGGTGCTGATCTGGACATGGTACGTAGTTCCCTGCTTTATCGGTGTCCTGCTGAAGAACCGGGTTCGGCCGCTTTTTGTCGGGGGCGCTGCGGTGGCCAGTGCGATTTCCTTTTTCGTGATCAGCGATTTTGGTGTGTGGGTGGCGGGCTACGTGGGCTACCCTAAGACCTTCGCGGGCTTGACGGCTTGCTACGCCGCGGCTATTCCTTTTTTTGAGAAGGAACTGGCTTCCAACCTGTTATTCTCGGCAATTCTCTTCAGCGTTCCGGTCATGATCGCCGCCACGGTGCGCGCTTTTCCGAGCACAACGGGCAAGGACCCGATTTAGACCGCGCCCTCGACACCCAGGCTGCGCTCACATTCGAGCCACCGCACTGCCACCGTGGGCCACACCTACGCTGTCTGCGGTCATAGAAGGTCAGATTGGAAAGATCGGGTGGGGCAACGGATTCGGTGATGGCATCCAAACGCTTCTCGTCGCGCGCGAACCCAACTTCGTCGTCACCCCAACTCTTGAGCGACTTATAATACTCGCCTGGTGCAACCTCCTATGAAACTTCGATTCGCTCTTCTCTCGTTCTTATTGGTGGCAACCACGCTCAGCTTTGCGCAGGCGACCGAGCTGGGTGAGATCAACCATGCCAAGTTTCGCATCGATGTCCCTGAAAACTGGAACCACGGGTTGGTGGTCTATTGTCACGGATACTCGACCGAGCCCGGCACCTTCACCAGCAAAGAGCTGCCCAAAGTGTTGGCCGTGTACGTGAAGGCCGGTTATGCGCTGATCCAGTCCGGCTATTCCCAAGGCGGATGGGCCGTCGAGCAGGCCATCCCGGAGACAGAAGCGTTGCGCCATTACTTCATCTCCAAGTACGGCAAGCCCAAAGTCACATATATCACCGGGCACTCCATGGGTGGCTTCATCACTATGGCCATGATCGAAAAGAACCCGGACGTCTATGATGCTGCTCTGCCACTTTGCGGACCGCTGGCGGCTTCGAGTTGGTTCATGCAGCATTACGCTTTCGATCTGCGCGTGGTCTTCGACTACTACTTCCCTGGTGCCCTGCCTTCGCCGGCCAAGGTTCCGGCTGACTACAAGATGACCGACGAACTGCGCAAGGCCCTGCGCGAGCTGCTCGACAGCAAGCCGGAAGCCGCGGCCATCTTGCGCACGCTGGCCGACGTCCACAACAATCGCGACATGGCCAACGGCCTGGTCTTCGGTACATTCGTTCTCAAGGACATACAGCGGCGCTCCGGCGGCAATCCCTTCGACAACCGATTCACCATCTACACCGGCACGCCGGACGATAACGCCCTCAACGACCACGTACAGCGTTACGCTGCCGATCCCGGTACGCTCAGCTACCTTCAACGCTTCTACACGCCTACCGGAAAGCTCACACGCCCCATGCTGGCTATCCACACGACCTACGATCCGACGGTGGCTCCGGCGATCCCCAATATGTACTCGCTGTTGGCACGCGAGACCGGCAGGGCTGATCTGTTCGTGCAGCAGTACGTGAAACACGACGGCCATTGCAACATCTCGCCCGACGAGACTGCCCGCGGCTTCGCCGAACTTCGCGCGTGGAATGAAAAAGGTACTCGTCCGCAAGCCGGCAGCATCACCGACGAAAAGCCCGCAGCCAACGGAGGGCAGTAACGGAAGATAGAGTGATCAGTGAGAATTTGCCCGGATCGCGCGATCGCCGTTACCGTGATAGCCATCCTCCTTTTATTTTCCCCCTAGGCGTCGGCCACGCGGTGACGGACTCAACAATTGCCGACCAGCTAGTTGCTAGCCGCTCTTCTCTTCCTTCTTCATTTCGATGGCTACCTCGCGCAAGGGGGCCTTGAGGAGTCGGAAAACAAGGTAGCCGAGAACCAGAACCGCGATCCCGATCAGTACGGCCAAAGACGGATGGTTGCGCATCAGGTTCTTGATTTGGGTGACGATCGAGGGTCCGAAGATTACCGTGAGAATTGCCAGGACGCTGAAGCGCACCAGTCGCCCGGCGATGATCGCGGACAAGAACCAGGGGAGGCGCATCTCAAAGACGCCGGCGGAGAAGACGAACAGCTTGAACGGGGTTGGCGGGGGCAGCATGGCCGGGACCATGAGCGCCAGGAACTCCTGGCGCTCGAAGCGGTCGCGGATGCGCTGGAGTTTGGCTTCGTCGATGCGCTTGAGCAGGAAGAGCTCGCCGCCAGCCCGGCCCAGATAATACGGGACTAGGCTGCCCAGTGCCGAACCCACAGCCCCGGCAATGGCGTAGAGCCACGCATGGCTGGGATTGGAGAAAACGTAACCGGCTACCAGGGCGTCCAATGGGATGGGAACCGCGGCGCTATCGATCGCGGCGAGCACCATCACGCCCCAGCCGCCAAGCGTTTTCAGGAAGGCAATCCAGGCTATGATTTTCAGCAGGAACTGATTCTGGGCAGGCAAGAGTTCATTGTAAGCGAGAGCAGGAATCCTGGCACGGACACCGCCGGGGGGACCTCCGCTCCAACACGCCAAGAGCGTGCGCGCCAAGGGGAGCCTGGCCCTGCCACCCGGGACACAGGTCGAGGCTGTGCCACGCGCCCGACAGGTAGAATGACCAAGGAGGTCTGACATCATATGGCAGCACAGGAGAAGCCTGGGGCGCCGCCGAACCCGGTGGCCATATTCAATGCCGCGAGAGCCTATCAGGACTCGTTCGTGGTGAAGGCTGGGGTCGACCTAGACGTCTTTACTGCCGTCGCCAAGGGCAGCCATACCGCGGCGGAGATTGCCAGGGCGACCAACGCATCGGAACGCGGCATACGCATTCTGAGCGACGCTTTGACCGTCCTGGGCTTCCTGGACAAGACCGGGGATCGCTACTCCCTGACTCCTGATAGCGCTACGTTTCTCGACAGCCGCTCCCCGGCCTACTTGGGCGGGGCTTTCAAGTTTCTTCTGCATGCTTCGCACGTGGAGAACATGGCGCACTTCGCCGAATCCGTCCGACGTGGCGGGAGCAGCAACACGGACCACCACCTGGATCCGGATGACGATATCTGGGTGGATTTTGCCCGGGGCATGGCCCCGATGATGGTCCCGGCAGCACAAGCCATGGCCGCATCTCTGAAGGGCGTATTCGACGGCAAAGCGGCGCCTAAGATCCTGGATATCGCTGCTGGACACGGCGTCTTTGGGGTGACCGTGGCCCAGCAGATCCCCGGCGCTCACATCTATGCCGTGGATTGGGCCAAGGTGCTTCAGGTCGCCAAGGAAAATGCTAAGGCTTGCGGTGTCAGCGATCGCCATCACCTGATTCCGGGAAGTGCCTTCGACGTCGACTACGGCACGGGCTACGACGTGGTGCTGCTTACCAACTTCCTGCATCATTTTGACGCAGCTACGAACGTCGAGCTGCTGAAGAAGATCGCGAGGGCTATGAAGCCTGCGAGCCACTTGGTGATCCTGGAGTTTGTGCCCAATGCCGACCGGGTGTCGCCCCCGGTGCCGGCCATGTTCAGCGTGAATATGCTGGCGGGCACGCCACACGGCGATGCCTTTACCTTCGCCGAGATCGAAAAAATGTGTACTGACGCTGGATTTGCGGGCGTGCGGGCGGTCCCGCTGGAGCCTTTGCCGCAAACCATGCTGCTAGCGCGAACGCTCTGAAGGGGTGCAACGGGCTTTGCACATTATTTTCCCAACAATTAGACTAGGCAGTTTACCGATATCCGCAGATTCCGTACAGTAGACGAAGAGGGCAGGTGGGCCGGCAGGAACCTGGAGCGCGCCGGCGGCGGAATTGAGCCGAATAAAGAAGGAGACGAGAAACCGTATGCCAACCGCAGTGGAAGAGAAGGTCAAACAGATCATCGTGGAGCAACTCGGGGTGGATGAGGGAGAGGTGACTCCCAACGCCTCCTTCGTGGACGATCTGGGCGCAGACTCCCTGGACACCGTCGAGCTGGTGATGGCGTTCGAAGAAGCGTTTGAAATCGAGATCCCGGACGAAGACGCGGAGAAGATACGCACCGTGAAAGACGCCATCGATTACATCGACAAGCATGCGAAAGGAAAGTAACCTTGGCCAGGCGTGTTGTTGTCACGGGATTGGGCCTGATCTGCGGCGTGGGGAACACCAGCGTCGAGGTTTGGAAAAACATTGTTGCGGGAAAGGGCGGGGTAGCCACCATTACCTCGTTCGACACCTCCAAGTTTGCGTGCAAGATTGCCGCTGAAGTCAAGAATTTCGACCCGCTTAACTTTATCGAAAAAAAAGAAGTCAAAAAGATGGCCCGCTTCATCCATCTGGCTATCGCAGCCACGGATGAGGCGGTTCGGATGTCCGGGCTGAGAATCACGCCCCAGAACGCTACCCGGGTGGGCGTGCACATCGGCTCAGGCGTGGGCGGGTTTGACGTGATTGAACGCGAACACCTGGCCCTGCTCACCGGTGGTCCGCGCAAGATCTCACCTTTTTTTATTCCCGCTGCCATCGTCAACCTGGCGGCAGGGCAGGTGAGTATTCGCTACGGCGCCAAAGGCCCGAATGAAGCGACCTGCACCGCCTGCACCACCAGCTCGCACGCTATCGGCGATGCTTACCGTATCATCCAGCATTGCGACGCCGAGGTGATGATCGCGGGAGGCTCGGAGGCGGCGATCACGCCGATGGGCGTTGGCGGCTTCGGCGCGATGCGTGCGCTTTCGACGCGCAATGACGAGCCGGGAAAGGCCAGCCGTCCCTGGGATGTCGGTCGCGATGGCTTTGTCATTGGCGAAGGCGCGGGGATCGTGATCTTGGAGGAACTGGAACACGCGAGGCAGCGCGACGCCCCGATCCTGGCGGAGATCATCGGCTACGGCATGAGTGCTGACGCCTACCACATCACCCAGCCAGCCGAAGACGGCGAAGGCGGCGACCGCGTGATGCGCAACGCCATCAACGATGCCAAGCTCTCGCCCACAGACATCGATTACATCAACGCTCACGGGACGTCGACGCCGATCGGAGACGTGCTCGAAACCAAGGCCATCAAGCGCACCTTTGGCGCTGATACCAAAGTGCCCGTCAGCTCCACCAAGTCCATGACCGGCCACCTGCTCGGTGGCGCCGGAGGCCTGGAAGCCGGCATCGTCATCCTGGCGCTCAAAGACCAGATCCTGCCTCCGACAATCAACCTAGAGACCCCAGATGCGGATTGCGACCTCGATTACGTGCCGAACACCGCGCGCAAAGCGCCGATCAATATCGCGCTCTCCAATTCGTTTGGTTTTGGTGGGACCAACGGATCGTTGATCTTCCGCCGCTGGTCCGAGTAGAAGGCTGCGAGATCGGAAAATGAGAATTCATCTCTTCTCCCGCATCGCGCTCGCGGCAATCGTGCTCTGGGCTCCCGTGTTCCCCGTGGCGAGAATTGGGACCGCGGATTCCTGGACGGTCACCTACCAACCGTCAAACCTGGTGAATGGATCAGCGGTCCTGTTCCGCGTAGCTGCGCCCTCCTCGATCCAGGCGCTCCATGGAACCTGGGCGGATCGGACCGTCGACTTTCGGTTCAGCAGTGCATGCGAGTGCTGGTTTGCGATTGCGGGAGTCGATCTCGACACTCGCCCAGGCAAACACACGTTGCAGCTGAAAGGCTCGGCCAAAGACAATCCCGAGTTAACCTTTAGCGACGAAGTCGTGGTGCATGAGAAACACTATCCCCTCAGCTCGTTGACGGTTGCGCCCAAATTTGTTCAGCCGCCCCCCGAGGTCCAGGCCCGAATTGAGGAAGAGCAGGCGCTCAAAAAGAAGCTGTTCGCAGAAGTATTGCCGCAAACGTTGTGGGTGGGCCGTTTTTTACCTCCAGTTCGAACCGGAGTCTCTGGCGGTTTCGGAGCCGCGCGCGTCTTGAACGGCGTCAAAAGCCGCCCACACGAAGGCGCCGATTACCACGCCCCGATCGGGACCACGGTGCGCGCTTCTAACCGCGGTACTGTGCTTTTGGCCCGAAACTTGTACTACGAAGGCAACTGCGTCGCGGTGGACCACGGCCAGGGCTTGGTTACCCTCTACATGCATCTGTCTGAAATCAAGGTTAGAGAAGGCCAGACGGTTGAAAGCGGCGAGGTACTGGGTTTGAGCGGCAACACCGGTAGAAGCACGGGTCCGCATTTGCACTTTGCGGTTCGCTGGCAGGGACTATATGTCGATCCCGGGACCATGATCGCGATCGTTCCTCCCAATTGAGAGTCCACTCGAAAAAAGCGCGGCCGAAGCCGCGATCGCAAGCGGAGGAAACGAGACACTAGATCATAGTGTGCAGCTTATTCTGGAGTTCCTGCTTCTGTTGTTCCAGAAGACGCTGGCTTCGACGAAGTTTTGATTGCGCCTGGCGCATCGCTTTGTCGATCGCGGGTTTGGATTCTCTCAGCTGCTGTTGCGCCTTCTCGAGAGCCGAACGCGCCTCGGTTGATACCACCAGGCGAGCATGTTCAACTTCGGGACGTAATTCGTTCATCATGTTCCGCATGTTACTCTCGATCTCGATCCAATCGGACTCGAAATCGCTGGAAGGAAAGTCATGCCAGAATGAATCGCGAGGATTACGCGGCGGCAAATCGACGTTGACGGTTTGCTCGTGCTTGTCGCGCACAATCCCGAGCGAAAGCTTGCCGCCCTCGCGATGGTTGCGCAAAATGCGGGAGAGATCGGAGCGATCCGTCAGTTTTTCGCTGTCGGCGCGAATAATCACGTCACCGGCTTTGAGGCCGGCCTTCTCGGCAGCGCTGCCCTTTTCGACGGAGCGTACCAGCACGCCTTCCTTCACGCCGAAGAACTCCGCAAGCTGCTGATTGAGGCTTTCCGTCTGGATTCCCAGAGTAGAGGAATACGTCTGGACCTGGAACGTATAACCGGGGATTTCAATTCTGGGTATTTCCTGCACGCGCGGCATGGTCCAGACCTTGGGCATGGCTTCCCCCGCACTCTTCCCGCGATCGGCCAGTTGAACATTGATTTTCAGCGGGCTACCATCGCGGCTGATGCCAAGCGTTACCGTGCGTCCGGGGGGCGTTTCGCGGATGAGCCTTCGCAACTGCTCTTCGCTTTCTACCCGCGTGCCGTTAAAATCCAGAATGACATCATGTTCTTTGAGCCCGGCTTTGCCCGCCGGCGCATCCTGATCAACCAGGGTGACTTCTACGCCGCGCTCTTCCTTGAGCTTCAGCGTGCCAACGCGATCGGCGGTGATGTCCTGGATGTCGACACCAAGGTAGGAACGGCCTCCATCCGACAAGGCGAAAACTCCAGGTCCGTTGTTGAGTTGCTCCTCGGGCTGTGCCGGGCAACCCGGCGATATCAGTCCTGCCACGAGCACAGTGCTTGCAATAACGCGGATCATGGAAACACTCCTCCGACACCTGTCGAGTAGCTGCTACTGCTTGTCCTTTCGTTTGAACACGATGTTCCCCGTCGAGGTGTGGACGTGCAGAATCGGTCCGCCACCGTTGATGCTGCCCTCGGCAAAAGCCTCGCGTGGCCCGACATTGTTGGAACTGGTAATCTTCAGTTCCGGAAAATCGCTATGAATTCCATAGCCGCGCGCCACGTCGACGTTGGCGCGGACCGTGACTCCCAGGCCGTCGGGAACATAGACGGTGATGTCGCCGACCGTGGTCTCGAGGCGCGAGTCGGTGAAGGCTTTGCCACCGGCCAGCGTCGCGACGATCGGGCCGCTTCCGGTTTCCGCGTGCACCCCCCCGCGGATGGGGCCTACTCTGATACCACCACCTCCGCTCTCGATCTGAGCGGCTCCCAGGATTTCTTTGAGCTCAATGCTACCGCCGCCAGTTTCGGCCTTGATCTGTCCCTGGCATTTGCTGACTTGAATCCATCCCCCGCCGGTCTGCAGAAACATCACCCTGGCTTCGCCGACTCGTAAATTGCCACCGCCTGAATTGGCGGTTACTTTTCCGGCAGCCGAATCGATGTGAATATTGCCGCCGCCAGTGGCCGCGCTCACGTCATTTCCGGCCTTGCCGATCTCGATGTTACCGCCGCCGCTGGCGACCGAAACCAATCCGCCGATCTGGTCCAACCAGATGTCGCCGCCGCCGGTGGCAACATCAATCCTGCCGGAAAGATTCTTCGCCGTGACCGCGCCGCCGTCGGTTTCCAGCTTGACCGCGGCGGTCTGCGAGGGAATCTGTAGATCGAAGTCGATATACCCATGGTTGGAACCTTCGCATTCAGCACGTAGGACAGTTTCGCCAGCGCTATAGGTGCTGAACTTCAGGCGGCTTAGTTCTTTCTTGGCGGCTTCCTCCGTGGCGGCCCGGATGTGCTCGCGGACGGTGAAGGAAACGCTCGTTTCGGTCCCGCCCTGCACCTTGATGGAGCCGGCGCTCGACTTGACCCGAACCACTCTCCGCGCCGGCAAAGTGCCGGAGATCTCCTGAACCCATTCGTTGCCTTGGCGATAGAGCCGAGAACTGGAACCGGGAGAGGAGTTGGGGGTTTGCGCCACCCCAGCCATGCTGGCTGCAAAAAAGAGCGTCGCGATTTTAAGTTTTTGGCCCATAGTTTTTTTCCGTACTGTTTCCTGTCCTACTTCAGATTTCCTCTCAGTCCAGGTTGGGAGTGCTGGCCAAGATTCTCCGGGCTTCGCTGCTAATGAACTTGTTGGAGTCACGATCGGCCAGGAACTTTAAAGTGTCGCGCACGCTGGAATCCGCTTTCACCTGATCCAATAGGCTGATCGCTTGGGTGCGAACGCCGGCGTTGCTGTCATGCAGGAGCGCCTCCAGCACCGCATCGCGAACCTGCACGTCGTCCTTCACGTAGCCTTTCAAACCGTTCAGCGACTCGAGCCGGACACCTGGGTTCTGGTCGTAGCGCAAAGCATAAATCAGAGCTTCGCGAACGGCGTTATCTTCGGGTTGCGTCTTCAGAATGTCAATAGAATTCAGACGTACACCCGAATCGCGGTTGTTGCGCGTACCGAGCAGAAGAAACTCCTGGATCTTTGGGTCGTTCGCGCTGCTGACATATACCTGGGGACTCAGAGTGTCATACTTGATCGTTACCTGATCGGAATTTGGCTCGCGGGTGATGGATTCGATCCCGGCAATCTGTGCCTGCGGTGGTTCAACGATCGGCCCTGGATCTCTCGTAGCAACGCGGAACCCGGTAATCGTCCCACCGGCAAAGCCCATGATGAGCAGAGCCGCTGTGAGGGCCGGAGCAAGTTTGATCTGGTGCATCCACCCGGCGAAGTCGAAGACGAACATCCCGAAACCGCTACGCCTCTGCTCGGTGTGCTCCAGAGCTTCCTGAAGTTCCATCCGATTGGAGGCCAACAGGTTCGGCGAAACATCCTGTACCGGCAGACTGGCCATCTGCTCCTTGAACTCACGGGCCGATTCTAGCTCCGCGTGGCAAGAGAGGCAGCGCTGCACGTGCCGCTCGAACTCGAACCGGGCATCGTCGGCAAGCTCTTCGTAGATGTAGAGAACAATGTTGTCTTTGGTCCAATCGCAATTCATACCGATTACCCCACTTTCTTGCTTGCCGGCGATCACCTCATCGGCGCCAGCACGCTACGCAACTTCTGCGTCGCCCGGAACAGCGTATTCTTGGCGGTTTCCTCCGTCGTGTTCAACATCTCGCCGATCGTCCGCAACCGCAGTCCCTGGTAATGTTTCAGCTCGAACACCATGCGCTCGCGAGGCGTCAGCTTGGTGAGAGCCTGCGCGATCTTTGCTCCCAGCTCACGCCGCATCAGATCGCGCTCCGGGTTCGCTCCGGCGCGATCGTCGGACACGCGCTCCAGAACGTCCAGTTCACGGCCGCTTGAGTCAGTGATCGTCTGCGGATCTTCACGCCGCGTCTGGCGTTTCCTTAGATGGTCGAGACAGAGATTGGTTACGATGCGGTAAATCCAGGTATAAAAAGAGCACTCAAAGCGGAAGTTCTGGATGTGCCGGTACGCCTTGAGGAACGCCTCCTGGTAGATATCACGCGCGTCGGCCTCTGAACCCGTAAGGTGCAGGGCCAGCCGCAGCACCGCCTGGTCGTACTGGCGGACCAAAACCTCGAAGGCCGAACGGTCCCCCCGCTGAGCCGCGCGAATCAGCTCACTGTCGTTAACTCGGCTTAGGGCTTGACTCACTCTCGCTCCCGACCATTGGGAGTTCCGTCGTGTACCGCTCGCGCCAACCGTTGCCATAAGAGCCGCTGTTTCGGCCGGCATCTTCTGAGTCCTCGTAATCCTCTCTCGTTGCAATTACTTGGACGTAATAAAACACGATCCGTAAGCTGAGGTTATCCCATTTTCGAACACTTGGGAAAGCGGGCGCGAAGTTGCAAATAACCACCCTTCCACAGGCAAAAGGCAGGCGAAAAGCGTTTTCAGCCCCTGGTTTTGCGCTCTGGACGGTGCACAACGCTACTGGGGAAAGGTACGCAGACAGTCCCGCTCCGGTTCCAGCCAAGAAATCTCTCAACGGGACGGAGTCTCTCCTGGAAAATCATTTGACGGTCTTCATGAAAGGACCAGGATCTCGCGCCACTAGATTGCGGATCGGGAGTTGCAGACCATCACGAGAAAGCATCTTTCTTGATTGCTCAAGACTAGGTCGGCACAGGCCACCTGCCCGCTACCAGTGGCATCGGTAGAAGAAACGAAACGAGCGAATTGGTTTTGGACAACGTGCAGTGCTGGGCAGCAGGTTAGGAACGCTGCAATGCCGTGGAATTCAGATCAGGCAATCGCCCGGGGGTAATCATGATCGCGACAACATCGAGGAAAGCATTGTCAGTGGCCTTAAGTGTGGTTCTGATCGCCGTGACGGGGCAGGCCGGTTATAGCTATCAGGCTCCGGCGGGGGAGGAGAACAATGCCCAGAACGCCGCAGATCCCGCCCCCCAGAGCGCCGAACAAATCCAGGCGCTGGTAGCTCCGATCGCGCTCTACCCGGATGCTCTTGTGGCCCAGGTACTCTCCGCAGCCACGTTTCCAGATCAGGTCGCTCTGGCGCAAAACTGGCTCCAGGACCACAAGGATTTGACCGGCGACAAGCTGATGAACGAAGTCGACAAACAAGACTGGGACCCTAGCGTGAAAGCGCTTGCGGCGTTTCCCTCGGTCATCGACAATATGGCCAAGAATTTAGCTTGGACGTCCCAGCTGGGCGAGGTCTATCACTTTCAGGCAAAGGATGTGATGGCCGCGGTCCAGACGCTACGGGCCAAAGCCAAGGCTGCAGGAAATCTCAAATCCAGTTCGCAGATTACAGTGGTGCAGCAATCGCCCAGCACGATTGTGATCGAACCGTCGAATCCGCAAGTGGTCTACGTGCCGCAATACAATCCCACCGTCATCTATGGCACTCCCTACGTAGTGCCCGGATACACCGCCGGCGAGGTCGCTGCTGCCAGTGTGATTTCATTCGGCACCGGCATTGCCATTGGCGCTCTAATGGCCGGGGGGTGCTGTCACACGTGGGGCTGGAGCACATGGAACGTTAACTGGCATGGAGGATATGTGGGTTGGGCCGGCCACCCCTACTACGGTAGCGCTGCCTGGCACGGCGCCTACGGCGCTTACGGCTATCACGGATACGGCGGTTATGGCGCCGCCTCGTATCACGGGGCCTACGGGTCGGCCGCTGGTTATCACGGTTACAGCGCCAACGGAAACTACCACACGGGCGGGGCGTACTCGAACGCCTGGGGCAGCGGAAGCCAGCACACTACCTACGCCCAGAACGGGGCTGTCCATACCGGTGGTAGCGGCTATAACGCGTCCACCGGCCAGGGCTACCACTATGGGGCCAGTCAGACCGCAGCCGGAGGCACCGTGGCTCACGGATCCACCAGTACGGGCCAGCACTATGCTGGCGGCACCACGGCCAGCGGCCAGCACTATGGGGGCACTAGCAGCGGCTGGGCTCACGATGACGGCGCGTCGGCCCGGGCCGCGAGTTCGCGGGGCTGGGGAAGCGCGCACGCCACCGGAGGATTTCATGGCCGTCGCTGACATCGGCCGAAGCGCAACAGAAAAACAAGCACAAGACAGGGAGCTTGGAGGACGTAGTATGTGGTTTCTGAGAGAGAAGCAAAAGATCTGTACGTCACGGCCCGGCTCGCGGCTGCTCATACTGGCTGCAGCTTGCGTGCTGGCGCTGAGTTTGTCGGCATGCAAACAGCGCGAGTCGAAGGCTGCGGAGAAATCGGGGGAGCCGGCAACATCGGCACCAGCAACCGAGGCAAACGCGGTGCAGAGAACCTTTGCCTCGCCGGAGGCGGCCGGTGCTGCTTTGTTCGAAGCCGCTAAGGCCGGCGATGAAGGCGCGCTGATGGTCATTTTTGGTCCGGAGGGCAAGGACGTCCTCTTCTCCGGCGATCCCGTGAAAGACAAGAACACTGCCGAAAGCTTTACCAAGGCGTACAGCCAGATGCACCGCTGGAGCAAGAGCCAAACCGGCGGAGAGACCCTTTACATTGGCGCCGATAACTTTCCTTTTCCTATTCAGCTGAACCAGAACGCCGCCGGCCAGTGGGCTTTCAACACCGCGGCGGGCAAAGATGAGGTTCTGGCGCGCCGCATCGGCAACGACGAGCTGACCGCAATTGGCGTGCTCAGCGAGGTTGCCAATGCCCAGCGCGAATACTTTCAGCAGGCGCATCAATACGCACAGAAGTTCCTCAGCGATGAAGGTCAGCACAACGGACTGTTTTGGCCGGTAGTTGCGGGTCAAACTCCCAGTCCTCTGGGCCGATTGGCCGACGTCGCAAAGGAGCTTGGGTATTCGGCGAAAGACAAAACTCAACCCTTCATCGGCTATCACTACAAGATCCTCACCCAACAGGGAGACGAGGCCAAGGGCGGCTCCAAAGACTACATGGCTGGTGGAAAGTTGACCGGCGGCTTTGCGGTTCTGGCCTGGCCGGCGAAGTACAAAGATTCGGGAATCATGACCTTCCTGGTCAGCAAAGATGGAGTCATCTACCAAAAGGATTTGGGTGAAAAGACCGACGACCTAGCTCCGGCGATTGCGGACTATAGCCCCGATCAGACTTGGAACGTCGTCCTGGTCCCTGACTCACCAAATTTCCCCGCCGGTGCGAGGACCGCGAAGAAATAAGTTCTGGTCGGATGGACAGTCCGACCAGCGCTCCAATCAGCAGCGCAAGGACCAGGAAGAGCTGATTCTTTGCTCTGGAAGCTCACTCTGACGCGTCTACGTTCAGTGGACAGCGTTCGATAAGCGCGTGCTTGCCATCGACGGTTGTTATTCCAAAATAAAGGCGACTGCACTCGTGCAGGACATCACTGGATCTGGGCAAGGCCGCGCCTGAGAGCGCGGCCCGCCCTAGTGAGTCGGCTTAGGGTTGGACGACAAAGTGATCCCGGCGGTTCTGTTGCCAGCAGGATTCGTCTTCCTGAGTGCAGAACGGCTTTTCCTTGCCATAACTGACGGTCTTGATGCGTGCAGGGTCAAGGCCTTGCTGGACGAGAGCGGTTTTCACCGCACTGGCCCGGCTTACGCCTAGGGCCAGGTTGTACTCCTCCGAGCCTCGGTCATCGCAATGGCCTTCGATGAGGACGCTGACTTCGGGATGCTGAGCCAGCAAATGCGCGTCATTTTGCGCCACCGGAACTTCGTCAGAGCGCAGGGCGGCGACATTGAAATCAAAGAACACGTCTTTGAGATTCTTGGCCAGCGTGGCGCCGTCGCTGGGCGCAGCCGCAGCAGCCGCGGCTGCTTTCGGATTCACCGTCACCATCGCCCTGGCTTCGGTCGTCCCTCCGCCGCCCGAGGCGGTGAGGGTATAAGTCTGCGTACTGTTCGGCGCGAGGGAACGCGATCCCGACGCGGAAACCGTGCCCAGGCCCGCGATAGCGATCTCGGTCGCACCCGTGGTTTGCCAGGTCAGGGTTGTGGCCTGCCCTTGCTGGATCACGTTGGGAGAGGCCGACAAAGTAGCTGTCGGCGCAACCGGCGCTGGCGCCGTGGGCGGCGTAACCTTGGTCATTTTCTTGCCACTACATGCGGTTAAGAACAACATACCCGTCAAAACAATCGTGGAAGCCCATGTGTAGCGATTAGCCATAAACACCTCCGGGCAGCCTAATTGCCCTGCCCATGTTCTATTGTCGTGAAGAGTTGAGCGACCGAACGAGTGGCGGCCGCACCGGGACCGTGGACCTTTGGCGCCAAGCAATCAACAGCGCAGTATCAGATCCAACGGTGAGTCGGGAAAGGTTCGGGCTGGACTCCGCGCCGGCGCCGTAGAACCGAAGAATGGATTGTGACCACGAAAGGCGGACTTGGCCTGCGCCGATTGGAGAAAGAGGACCAAGTCCCCTGCGAGGCGTATCGCCCGCAGGCCGGTCACTGGCCCGTGCACCGCGGAATAGGGCCCGGACGTCGATGGACACAGAAAGATACCCAACGTACAAACCAAGGCCACAATCGACAATTTGCGTCTTAGACCGCAGTCCGGCATGGTTAGGCGCAACCATTATACATCGCTTTACGATGTATAAGCCCGAACTACATCGTCTCCGGGACAGGCCAAGGCTCGGAGACGACGGGTCCAGAGCCCCCAATGTCAACTCGCGGACGGGCTATTCGGCTTCGCCGGCTTCTTTTTCGACCGTAACTTTGATCTTGCTGATGACGTCGCGATACAGCTTGATTGCGACTTCGAATTCACCCAGGGCTTTCAGCGGCTCGTTGAGCTGGATGTTGCGGCGGTCGATATTGAAACCCTTGCGCTCTAAGGCTTCGGCGATATCCGATGATGTAACCGAACCGAACAGGTGGTCTTTCTCGCCAGCTTTGCGCTGGAATGCCAGGGTCACGCCCTCCAGTTGCTTGGACAAAGCTTCCGAATCGGCCTTCTCGACCGCCGAGCGACGGATCGCCGACTGCTTCATCTGCTCGATCACGGCTTTGTTCGCCTGGGTGGCCTCGACGGCGAGCTTGCGCGGCAGCAGATAGTTGCGCCCGTAGCCTTCGGCGACTTTGATCACTTCACCGCGGTGGCCCAGCTTGGGAACATCTTCTTTGAGAATCACTTCCATGACGGATCTCCGGATTGAATGTGGTTACCGCGCCGCGAACGGCAGCAGGGCGATGTTGCGTGCGCGCTTGATGGCCGCGGTCAGGCGGCGCTGGTGCGGCGTACACACCCCGGTCAGGCGCCGGGGCACAATTTTGCCGCGCTCGGCCACGAACTGCCCCAGCAGCCGCACGTCTTTGTAATTGATGTCGTCAATCTTCTCCACGCAAAACTTACAGACTTTTTTGCGGCGAAAGAACTTGCGCCCGCCATCGCGGCCTCCTGGTCCACTGGGTCCGCGATCGGGACGATCCGGCCGGCCTTGCGGGCGGGGAGCCGGTGTTGCCACTTCCTGGTTTGCTTCGTCAGCCATAACTCTCCTTCAACCAAATCTCTCTGAGTTTCTACGCATTCACCGCAGGATTCTCGGTCTGGACTGCGCCGGCTTCCACAGGCGGACGCTTGGCCCGGGAGGCACGAATCTTGCGGACTTTGTCCAGACGCTGCTGGTCTTCGTCCGTGCGTACGGTGATGAACTTGATCACCGGCTCGGTAACGCGCAGCCGGCGTTCCAGTTCGTGGATGGCTTTGCCGTCAGAAGCCAGGGTGAATAGGACGTACTGCCCTTCCTGGAACTTCTTGACGTCGTAAGCCAGGCGGCGCTTGCCCATCTTCTCGGCGTTCTTCACGGTTGCGCCGGCGCCGGTGGCGTGGCCCTCGAGCACCTTGACCAGTTTGTCCAGCTCCTCTTCGATCAGATCCGGACGTACGATAAACATGACTTCATATGCGCGTTGCATTTTGCTTTTCTCCGCGATCCTCAAATTTCCGAAACCGTACTTCGTAGTTGGTACTTGATACTCCGCTAAAATCCACGACCGCAAGGCCGGGTTACTGACTACCTTCGCTGTTCTTACGATTGAACTGGTTCATCGCCGTCTTTACGCCTTCCCTGAGGGCCACATGGACGGCCTGTGCGGCCAGGTCCAGCATCTCGTCGACTCGAGCCAGCTGTGACTTTCGGAACGGCGCCAGGATGTAACGCGCCCCGCCTTTGGCCGGGTCATTCGGTGCAATGCCCAGCCGGATGCGCGCGACTTCCTGCGTTTCGAGGGCGTTGATGATCGATTGCATCCCGTTGTGCCCGGCTGAAGAGCCGCGCTCGCGTATGCGAATCATTCCTAGTGGAAGATCCAATTCGTCGTACATGACGATCAGGTCCTTCTGAGGATCAACGTCGTGCTTCTCTACCAGCTCTCGAACCGACATGCCGCTCAGGTTCATGAAGGTCTCGGGTTTTGCCAGCAGAATCTCTTCGTTCTCGAACCTGGCGCGTGCCGTCAGCGCTTTGGCGTGGCGGTTATCCACCACCGCGCCGCACTGTTCGGCAATCCGATCCACAGCAAGAAAGCCGATGTTGTGCGGCGTGAACTGGTACTCGATGCCAGGATTGCCCAGACCGACAATCAGCTTCACGGGCTCTACTTCTTGGCCTCAGACTTCTCAACTTTCTTGGGCTCCTCCGCCTCTTCACCCTCGGCTTCCTGCTTACCTTTCTTGATAAGCTCCGGCTCAGCCGGTGCTGCCGTTGCAGCTTCCGCCACGGCTTCCGGAGTCGGCGCCACTTCCTCTTTCACGGAGGTAATGTGAGCCACGGTCTGGCCTTCATCGGTAATGAACTTCAGCTTGCCGCCGTGCTGCAAGTCAGACACGCGCAGCACAGTGCCAAACACCAGGTGGCTTATGTCGGCGTCGATATGGCTCGGAATGTCGCCGGGCAAGCACTCGATCTCCACCTCGCGCAGGACCTGATCCAGAATTCCGCCCTGCGTTTTCACGCCTTCGGCTTCTCCGGTCAAGTGGATAGGCACACTCACTTGGATCATCTCGTCCATAGCAATGCGCTTTAGATCGATGTGCAGCAGCTTGCCATGCATGGGATCGTGCTGCCAGTCCACGATCATGACGCGGGCTTTTTCAACCCCCACTTGCAGGTCGAAGATCGTGTTGTGACCAGTTTCCGACTGCAGGATCCGCGAAACTTGCTTGGGATCCAGGCTAACCGCGATGGTGCCTTTCTTGGCCCCGTAGAGTACGCCGGGTATGCGTCCGCCGGCGCGCAGCCTGCGGGCTTCGTTCTTGCCCCGCGATGCATCCGGTCGGGCCTGGGCTTCAACTACTTCCTGTGAGATCATGGCTTGTTTTCCTTCTAGCGCTTTCCATCGGCTCGCTTAGGCAAAAAGTGAGCTGACTGAAGTCTCCTCGTGAATTGACTGGATCGCACGGCCCAGAAGGCCAGCAATCGTCAGAACTCTGATCTTGGGCTCGGCTTTAGCCTTTCCCGTCAAGGGTATGGTGTTGGTTACGACCACTTCTTCCAGCTTGGACTTAGAGATCCGCTCGATGGCCTCGCCGGAAAGCACCGGGTGCGAAGCGCAGGCATAAACCCGGGCGGCTCCAGCGTTCACCAGGGCGTCGGCAGTTTTCACCAGCGTTCCCGCCGTGTCGATGATGTCGTCAATGATCAGGCAGGAACGGCCTTTCACGTCGCCGATCACGTGCATGACTTCGGCCACGTTCATGTCCGTGCGCCGCTTGTCGACAATGGCCAGCGCCGCATCGATCTTCTTGGCGAAGAAGCGCGCGCGCTCCACGCCACCGGCGTCGGGAGAAACCACCGTGAGGTCAGGCAACTGCATCTTGCGGAAATGGTCCACCAGCACCGGGGACGCGAACAGATGGTCCACCGGAATATTGAAAAACCCTTGAATCTGCGGCGCATGCAGATCGACCACCAGGGCGCGATGCGCTCCGGCTGTCGTCAGCAGGTCGGCGATCAACTTCGAAGACACGGGAACGCGAGGTTTGTCCTTGCGATCCTGGCGGGCATAGCCGTAGTAGGGAATCACCGTGGTGATGCGGCGGGCCGAGGCGCGCTTGAGCGCGTCCACCAGCAACAGCAGCTCCATGATGTGCTCGTCCACCGGGAAGCAAGTCGGCTGGCAGACGAAGACATCAGCCCCGCGCACGTTTTCCAGAACCTGCACGTAGCATTCGCCGTCAGAGAAGCGCGTGACCGTGGCTTTCCCTCGCTCGATGCCAAGGAAGGCGCAAATCTCATCGGTCAAAGGCTCGTTGGCGGTGCCGCAGAAGATCTTGAACTTGTCATCATGGCGGCCGCGCTGCGGCTTCTGCTCGCTCTTGGGCTGCATCTGCTGCTTCTTCTCTACCTTGTCGGTTGCTGTTACTGTCGTTGCCATCGCCGTTTCACCCCGTTGAGCTGGTTTGCTACAACCGGATTCCCCAATGCCCCCCAAGTTCGTTCTTCGTTTACCTTCCTTACCGTGCTCGCTAAACGTCGCCTATTCTGCTGCGATCCTTCGCGCGCTCAGGATTCCGCCGTGCGTCTCGGCCCGCGGAGACTTGGCAACGTCTGGCTGGGCGGCTAGGATTCGAACCTAGACAAAGTGCTCCAAAGGCACTTGACCTACCATTAGTCGACCGCCCAGAAATCAGCTCTTAGCCTTATGGTTCTTGCCTTGCCTTTTACAGGCCCTTTTTCGTGGCGAGTGGCCAACTACCCATGTCTAAGTGCTGGTCTTAGAAAACATTTCGTTCCAGTACTGAGCCCGCGTCAGCGTCGTCGTCGCCAGGGCTGGTACATCCTGGTCCGTAAGAGACTTGGCTGACCCTGCAGCTGTCTGTTTGTCAGCAAACAGCCCGTACACCGCCGAACCCGAACCCGAGAGAGACACGTACTTCGCGCCGGAACGTTCCAGAGCCCTCTTGACCTCACGTATGGCGGGATACTTGGGGAAAACGACGCTTTCAAAGTCGTTTCCCATCCCGGTACGGACAAGGTCGAGAAGCAGTGCCTCGGCCCGGTCCCCAGCCTTGCCAGGGACACCGGTTGGAGAAAAATTGCTGCCACTCAGCCATTCAAAAACCGAGTGACTAAACACCTCAATCTTATCCGAGTCGTCCGAGTCCGTCAATTTAGAACCTAAGGAGGTCGCGAATTTGCTGTCCCAGTCTAGGAAGGCTGCGGGGGTCGAAACCGCAGCGCGGGGCGTGGCCACGACGCATGGCAGACTCGGCAGATCCTCGAGTGGATAGACCTGTTCGCCACGGCCGACTCCCAAGACCGTGCCGCCGATCAGGAACAAGGGCACGTCCGACCCAACCTCGGCGGCCAACCGCAGTCGCTCTGCTGCCGGCAGCTCCCGCTTCAAAGCCTTTTCCAGGCCCAACATGGTGGCCACGGCGTTCGACGAGGCCGCTCCCAACCCGCCCTGCACCGGCAGATTTTTTTCGATCGTGATGCGCACCTTGCCGCGGGTCTTGAAGGCACGCAGAACTCGCTCGGCCATGCGATGGCAGGTGTTGCTTTCATCGAGCGGAACACGTGGGTCTTTGCAGGAAAGCTCGATGCCCACACCGCGGCCCACTTCGACCTTTACCAAATCGGAAAGAGCGATTGTCTGATAGACGGTGCGCAGCTCGTGGAACCCATCTTCGCGGCGCCGACCGATCTGCAGACCAATATTGATTTTGGCGAACGAGCGGACAGAAGTGGGCATGGGTCGAAGTCATGATAGCACCCGTAACTCCGTACGTTGAGAATACAAGCTGGCTCATGTTCGTCTGATGACCAGCTTGAGCCGAGAAGGTCGCGCGTCGAATCTCGTGTTCCTTCATCCATGCGACAAGGGTGAGTACCCGTAGCAAGAACAAACAGCGCGGCAGCGTTTCATGATGCCTGCGTGCGCTGATGATGCTAGTAGCGAAACAAATAAGACAACTTAACAAAAATCTGCCGTCCGTCATTCAGAAATGAATAACGGGTGCGCAACAGACCTGTCGGCGTCTGTCCCACCGCGCATGGTATCGTGCCGCACAGACGTTCCAGCGAAGGATCCAGGTTTTGCAGGTCGCTGTTGTAACCCACGTAGATGGCAGTGCCCGGGTGAAGCAGGTATGTGAAAAGAAGGTCGCCGTTGAACTGCTTGGTGGTTTGCAAGCTGGTGAGGCCTGGGTTGGCAAGAGTGGCCGTGTATTGGCCGATCAGGCGCAGCGAAAACTCCTTGGTGAACTGGTAGTTCCACTTGGAACGGATGATGTGGTTGTTGAAGATGTTTAAGCCGGTATCAAGGCCCAGCAGGCGGGTCATGAGATAGGTGTTTTCGATAGTGAGACCTTTCACCGGACGCACTACGGCGCGGACCTGGGCGTCATTGGCGTAGGCCAGAACCGGCGGCCCCACCGCCGGGACGTAGTTCGTGGCGGTGCCCCAGTCCATCTCGAAGTTGAGATTAAGCCACTTGAAATATTGCGTTCCGGCGTTGACCGCGCCCCCTAGGTGGGCATAATCCTGATTGGCGGTGAGCGCGGAAAAATCCACCGGACGTAGGCGCTCGTGCTCTAAGACGCCAGAGATGGAGATGAAGGTATTGCGCTGGAAATCCCACTCGTACGCGAGATTGCCCAAGTAGTCCAGACGTGTCCCATTGTGGTCCCACAGTGTTTGCTCATAGAAGCGGGGGCCATGAGCGACGAAATGTTTGCCATCGATGTGATCGGTATAGCCGATGAAATTGCTGAACTGGCGATAGTCGGTCCGGTTGATGAAGCCGGTGTCGGCATTGAATCCCGGCGAAATGTCCAGATACAGGGTGTTGAACTCCAGCTTCCGCGAGCTGCGTTCGGCGAAGACCTGGTAGGCCGGTCCGGATTCGTGGCTGCCATCGAAGAACTTGGTCTCGCTGGTGACAGCCTGCGCATTCAACTGCCAGTTCTGGTCGATCTTGATGTGAGTATCAAAACCGCCCACGCGATTAAACCCGGTTTCGCAGATGAATTCGTCGGTGCAAAAGCTGTTGGGAGCCGTGTGTTGCTCGCGATCCGTGTAAATCACTCCGACGCTGCTCCCCGTTCCGAATTCACGGTTTAGGCGAAAGACGCCGAAGTAAGCGTCGGTGCCGGCCAGCGGGTCTGTTGAGATCACACTCAGACCGGGTGCGCGATCATTGGCCAGAAACGCCCCGATCGCCCAAGGGCCCTCTTTCCCGGTCAAGCGGACGCCGAACAACGGATCCACAACACGGCGGGTAAAAACCAGGTTGAGCGGTGTCTGGAAATAGCTGGCGTTTTCCTGAAAAAATGGCCGTTTCTCAGGGAAGAAAACGGCGAAGCGCTGGTTGACCGTGACCTGCGGATCGTCCGACTCGATCTGGCCAAAATCGGGATTGATAGTGGTATCGAGCACCAGACTGTCCTTGATGACGATCTTGGAGTCGAGTCCTTCTTTGGGTTCCACGTGCTTGCCGGTGAAGCGCTCTCCCGCAGGGCCACGGTCGTCGAGCGAGCGGAACGCGCCCACCGAGGTGTAGGGCATGAACTGCATGTTGCGGCCGGGCGAGATGCCCTCCAGACCGGAGATGTCGCCCTCGTGAGTCAACCACCCCTGTTCCTTGCTGGTGTTTGCGGGATAGTAGGAACGCTCGCTATTGCGCGGAAGCACCCGCGAAAGAAGAATTCCCCACGTATGTTCGCCGCTGGGCTGGAACCGCATTGATTTGAACGGAATCTCAAACAGGACCATGTAGCCCTGCTCGGTAATCTTGGCCTGCGTGTTCCATACCGTGTCGAAGGACTCGTCATACCCGCCGTTCTCCGTATAGATCGCGTCCTGCTGGATGCCATACGGGTTGGCGAAGAAAGCGTAAGCGTGGCGATGGTCGTGAAAGGTGTCCAGGAAGAATCCCACCTGGTCGTCATCGTCGATTAGCTCGCGGCGCAACATGCGCGCGCGCATCAGATTAGGGTCGGAATCGAAGGCTAGAAACACGACGTAAAAGCTCTTGTCCGTGTAACCCAGATATGCTTCCGTGCGCTGCGAACACTGGCCTCCATCTTTGGGTTCGCGTTGGATAAAATTCTGCACAAAGAGCATCTGCTTGGCCACGTCCGTGGCCCGAGCCATACCCTCAAAGTCGCCCAACTTAGGAGCGGCGTGCAAGCGGGGAACCGCCAGCGAACTGACCTGTTGGACCAGGTTGGGACCGTTCGGGCTCGCGGCCTTCTGGGCGCGCACACTTGCCCACGCGGCCAGCGCGATGGCGGCAACTGCCAGGCTCTTGGGTTTCAACACGCAGCGGTTCCCCAAATACGCGAAGGTCCAACCAGCATCTTAGACCACCGCTGGCCGAGAAACGTTAGAGAGTGGAACCAGGAGCCCCACGAAAAATCACCCGATGTAGGAATGGCTACGAAAGCCTGAGGTTCTAGCGCTTGGTCTTCAAAAAAGACCGGGTTGGCGGCCGTAGCGAATGCCGAAATGGTCGTACGCAAGTTTCGTGGCCACGCGTCCGCGAGGCGTGCGATCGAGGAATCCGATCTGAATCAGAAAGGGTTCATACATTTCTTCCAGTCCTTCCGGCTCTTCTGCGAGCGCGGCGGCCAGCGTCCCCAGCCCCACGGGGCCGCCGCTGTACTTCTGGATAATGGTCAGGAGGAGCCGTCGATCAATCTCGTCAAAGCCGTGCTTGTCGACCTCTAGCATCTCCAGCGCTGCCTGCGCGATCGCTCTGTCGATTCGTCCCTGCCCTCGCACCTGCGCGAAGTCGCGGACGCGCCGCAACAATCGGTTGGCGATGCGCGGCGTCCCTCGGGCGCGACCTGCGAGTTCGGCGGCGCCGGCGTCGTCGATGGCCACGCCCAAAATCTCCGCTGAGCGCTCGACAATGAACCGGAGCTCTTCGTGGGTATAAAACTCCAGGCGAAGCAGAATGCCAAAGCGCGAACGCAGCGGCGCTGAAAGCAATCCGGCGCGAGTGGTAGCGGCCACAAAGGTGAAGGGATGAACGTCGATAGTGTGCGTGCGCGCCGAAGGGCCCTGGCCGATAATGATGTCCAGCCTGTAGTCCTCGAGCGCCGAGTACAGAATCTCTTCGAGCGCCGGCTGCAGCCGGTGAACTTCGTCCAGAAACAGCACCTGGCGGTCGGTGAGGTTGGTGAGGATCGCCGTGAGATCGCCCTTGATCTGGATAGCAGGTCCCGCGCTCTGCGAAAAGGCTACGCCCATTTCGTTGGCGATGATCGTGGCCAGCGTGGTCTTGCCCAGTCCCGGCGGACCGTAGAGCAATACATGGTCCAGGGCCTCTCCGCGCGATTTGGCCGCCTGGATGGCGACGCCCAGGTTGTCCTTGATCTTCTTTTGTCCAATGAACTCGCCGAGGAACCGCGGCCGCAGCTTCAGCTCGAAAGAGGCATCGTCTTCGGCCTGAACGGCCGAGACGAGGCGGTCTTTGTCTTTCGCAGAGTTGATGTTCTTTTCATCCGGGGCTGCCACATGGGCGATAGTAAAGCGAAATCAAAAAAAAGACCAGAGACCAATGCGATTCACTGATGCCTGGAATGCGCGGTTTAGAACCTCGGTAACTGGGGTTTCGCTTGGAGACCGAGCAGCGGCGATCGCGATGACTCAGGCTGGCCGGCAGTTTTCCATACCAAAGCACAGACCAAGCGTCTAAAGATTATGCACCGAGGATGCTTTGCGATAAAGAAAAAGGCGGTGATGGCGCTAGCGGTAGGTGCGATCCTGCTTGCGCCATCGTATGCGCTGGACCAGGCTCGTTTCATCGAGCTTAACAAGAAGGCGCACGAACAGGCGCAGCAAAAGAACTGGAAGGGACTGCGCGACACGCTGATCGAGATTGGGCGCGAGATGCCCGGCTCCACGCCGATCTACCTGCTGCGAATGGCCTCCGTTGAAGCCCGTCTGGGCAACGACCGGGAAGCTCTGGAGTGGCTCAAAAAATATGTCGCCATGGGTTTGAAATACGACGTTGCCGCCGACGATGATTTGAAGCCGCTGATCGCCGACCCGGGATTCGCGGCGATCGCACAAGAAATGAGGGAGAGGACGAGGCAGATTCAGAAGGCCGAAGCCGTATGCACGTTATCCCCGACCGACCTTATGCCCGAGGATCTCACGTTCGACAATGCCGGCGGTGCCTTCGTAGTATCCAGCATTCAGCATCACACCCTGTATCGTGTGAAACTTCCCAAGGCCGGCGAAGCTGAATGTGGTCTCCAAGAGATCGCGCTTGAAGACCAGGCCAAGCGTTGGCCGGTGCTGGCTGTCTCCGCCGACGCCAAACGAGACTTGTTGTGGATGACGGCGAGCGCCATGTCCGGATTTACAGGATTTCCCAAACCAGACGAAGGCAAAGCTGCTCTCTTCGCCATCGATGGAGCGACCGGCAAGACGGTTCGTCGGTTTGATCTTGTTGCCGGAGGTCCTGCCGTGTTGGGCGATATGTCGGTTGCAGAAGACGGTACGGCGTACGTGAGTGACAGCATCGGCGGGGGCGTTTACCGGGTTCGCGGTGATTTGGCGACAGCCTCCCTTGAAAAGATTGCCGGCGATTTCTTTTCCCCGCAAACGCCGGTGCTGGCCGCCGACGGTAAACGCCTCTTCGTCGCCGACTACTCGATCGGCATCGGCGTAGTGGATCTGACCCGAGCAAATACTCCTGGACAGCTCAACTACCTGCCGCATCCGGAGAGCGTAGCGGTGACCGGGCTCGATGGACTCTACCTCTCAGGCGATTCGCTCATTGGCATCCAGAACGGCACCGATCCCGAACGGATTGTTCTCTTCCATCTGAACACGGCGCAGACCGCCATCACGTCAGGCGAAGTCATCGAGCAGTCGACCGACCGGCTGGGCGACCCAACTCACGTTACGGGCCTGAACGGCTGGTTCTACGTCACCGCCAACGTCGGCTGGAACAAAGTTGACGATCATGGGCAACTCAAACCCGGCGAACATTTCACACCGCCGTTGCTGTTGCGTTTTCGCGACGCATCCGGTACCCCAGCTCGGGTGCGGAGCCGCACGAAGCCTCGACGCCCGTAATAAACTGAGTCATGACCGGCGCTGACTTGAAGAACTTGCGTCCTCGCCTGGCATCCTTGCCAGACGCTGCCGCCATCACCAACATCTACAACCAGGGAATCGAAGACCGCTTGGCGACCTTTGAGACTGTGCTGAGAAGCGCTACTGACGTCGCCGCCTGGTTTGACGGTGTCCACCCCACCGTTGTGGTGGAGTCAGGCGAGCGGATCGTGGCCTTTGCCGCGACCTCGACGTATCGTCCGCGGACTTGTTATGCGGGTATCGCGGAGGTCTCGCTGTACGTCGAGCGATCGTCTCGCGGGTATGGCGCTGGACGTGCCGCCATGCGGGCGATTCTCTCTGAAGCCGAGCGTGCCGGCTTCTGGAAACTAGTTTCGCGAATCTTTCTCGACAATCAGGCCAGCCGACGGTTAGTTGCCTCTGCGGGCTTCCGCGAAGTCGGCATCTACAAGAATCACGGCAAGCTGGATGGAGTGTGGCGCGACGTTCTGATCGTGGAGTGCCTGATTCCCGCCAACCTTCGCTGACATCATCGAGGTACCAAGAACACCACGTGTTCGACGAAATAGCGGCTCAAGAGTTTGCGGATCGTCAAGTGGTTCTCAGCTTTGTTCGCGGCCCACGCCGATCTCAGCAATGATCTCCTGGCCCAGCATTTTGGTGCCGTCGTACAGCACTTCGATCAGACGCGACCGGCCGCGCCGCGTCCCGGCGATCGCCGTAGGAATCTCCGTGTCCGGGAACACTCCCACCATCTCCCATTTGGTCTCGCTGGTCTGTACCCAGAGTTCGTATTGTTTCCACTTGGCCATGATTTCCGCGCATACCCCGATTCCCACGCCTGAAGAAAAAAGTAGTGTCTCTTGAGATTATTCGAAACGCAGGCAAATGGGAAATTTGACTCAGGGGAGACCATCAACCCGAAAAAGTATGCTTCTTCGTTTGCGTTCCGATCCTGCATCCATGCGGCGCGAAGGAGGACCTCCCAAGACCCATCGGCCATGGAGCTATCCTGGTTTGCGACCGAGAGTCTTCGAGCCTTACTTTGGTCTTGCTTGCTCCGACAGCGTCACTTTGTTGAGGGCGCGTCCATCCCCAGCCAGCCCAGCTTCTCGCCCTGGTTCTGCTGATCGAGCCATTTCTTGAGTGGCGCAAAATAGTCCAGAATGGCGGTAGCGTCCATCTGGCGTTGACCGCTGATGGCTTCCAAAGCATCCGGCCAGGGCTTGCTCTTGCCCATGTTGAGCATCTGGTTCAAGCGGGCGCCAGCAGCCTTGTTCTGATAGATCGAGCATCGATGGAGCGGCCCCTGATAGCCCGCGGCCTGGCACAGCGCCCGATGAAACTGAAACTGCAGTATTCGCGCCAGGAAGTAACGCACGTACGGCGTGTTAGACGCCACGTGGTATTTGGCCCCGGGATCAAAATCGGCTTCGCTGCGTTCCACCGGGGGAGCCACGCCCTGATATTTTTGCTTGAGATCCCACCACAGCTTGTTGTATTCAGCGGGAGTGATCTCGCCGGAGAAAACCTGCCAGCGCCATTTGTCGATCAGGAGTCCAAAAGGCAGGAAGGCAACCTTGTCTAGCGCCATCTTCAGCAGGTAGCCGGTATCGGCGGTCTCCGGCGGGACTTGCGCCAGCAGCCCGATCTCTTTCAGGTACTCGGGGGTGACCGATAAAGCGATGGTGTCGCCCACGGCTTCATGGAAACCGTCGTTGGCGCTGTCCTGAAACAGCGGCGGCTGATCTTTGTACGCGCGCTGGTAGTAGTTGTGCCCGAGTTCGTGATGGATGGTCACGAAGTCCTCATCGCGCACCTCAATACACATTTTCAACCGCACGTCTTCTTGGTTGTCGATGTTCCAGGCGCTGGCGTGGCACACCACGTCGCGATCGCGAGGCTTGAGGAACAGTGATCTTTCCCAGAAGGTCTGCTGCGGCGGAGCGAAGCCGAGCGATGAGAAGAAATTGATGCCGTCGTGGACCATGCCCAGCTCGTCAACCTTGTGGTCCTTGAGCAGCTCGGTCAGGTCGTAGCCCTTGTCGGAAGTCTCCGGAGCGACCAAAGGATAGATGTTGCCCCACTCCTGGGCCCACATGTTGCCTAGCAATTGTGAGGGAATCAACCCGTCGGGACGGTTAGCGATCTTGCCGTACTTGTTGATCAACCGCTTGCGCACGTACGCGTGCAGCGAGATATAAAGCGGCTCAACCTGCCGCCACAGCCGCTCCAGTTCATCGGAGAACTCTTCCGGAGTCATGTCGTAACCTGAGCGCCACATGGCGCCGGTGTCCTTGAAGCCGAGCTCGCGGGCACCAGCATTTGAAAGCTCGACGAAGCGGGAATAGCGCTGGCGCATGGGCACGGAGATCTTGTGCCAGCCTACCCAGGCGTCGAGCAGCTCGTCGGGATTGGTGCTGGTGGCGAGAGTCCGGCTGAGGTCGTTCAAGGACAGGCACTTTTCGACGCCTCCTGCTTGCGGCTTGCAGTACTTGCCTTTGCCATAGTCGCCGTCAAGCGACGCGGCAATGCGCGTGAGCTCCGCGCGCTCTTTATCGTTATTGGGCGCGGGCGCCACCAGCGAGAGCTTCAGCAGCTTGAATTTCCGCTCTAGCTGCGCCGGCAGCTTCAGGTGTTCGAAGCGCCGGGCGGCCAGCGCCAGCTCGGTGGTCACGGCGATGGCTTTTTCCTGCGCCTGGGCGCCGATAATCTCCGTGTCGTCGGTGATGAAGTTCTCCTGGACCCAGCTCGCGCGGTTGACTTCCACACTGAGCTCTTCAAGACGGGCTTCGGCTTTGTTCATGAAAGCTTCGGCCTCGGCAACCGTAGCCGGACCTTTCTCCAGCGGGCGACCGGCTTCGGGCTTCTTGACCGTGTTCGGCTGTGCCCGCGGTGTGGCTTGGGCCAAGGCGTTTGGTGCGACCGGAAGCGAGATGGTTATCAAGACCAGCAGCGGCGCGGCGAACTTTGCGAGCCTCGGGATTGACGAGAGTCCGTTAGCAAGCAGGTTGGTGAAGAGCGTTCTCGTGTTGGCTATTTTGGTGATCATGGCCCAGGTCCTCCGGGGAGAGTCTTCGAGACCGCCTAGAGTAGCCCGTGGGATCGATTCTTAGCAATTAGCGTAAAGCACCAAACGGGTTCAGAGACGAATCCGGCCTCTTTCTGCGACTTCCCTTCCTGGTGAAGCCGCGGTCGGCGTTCACCGCGCCGTCGCAGGTTGTGGCGCTCGGCGCCAACCAAGAGTTGCGCGCACCATCACCACCAGTTCCATCGAAACTAGGCCTTATTTCCCGTGTCGCTTTCTGTTATAAGGTTGGCGATACCCCCCCCGGAGGCCCTATGCGCTATTGGTCCTTGTTGTTCCTGGTTTTTGCGATTCCGACCATGATGGCTCAGCAATCGAACGCCACCAAAGCATTGCACGATCTGTTTGCCGCGGAATGGGACTATGACATGCAACAGTCGCCGGAATCGGCCTCCGAGCTGGGTGATCGCCGCTGGAACGATCGCTGGTCCGACGAAAGTATGGATGCCTTTGCCCGTCGCCACCAGCACAATCAGGAGGTGCTCGCGCAACTGGCCAACATCGACCGCGGCGCGCTCTCCGCGCAGGATCAGCTCAGCTACGATCTCTTCAAGAAGAACTACGAGGAATCGGTCGAGGGCTACAAGTTCCACGAGTTTTTGCTGCGATTGAATCAGCGCGGCGGCATCCAAACCATCGACGAGCTCGCCGACTCTCTACGTTTCCAGACGCTCAAAGATTACGAAGACTGGATAGCCCGCCTACGCACCTTTCCGACGCTGATGGATCAGAACATTGCGCTGATGCGGCAGGGAATGAAGGAGCGCATTGTCCATCCCAAAGTGATCATGCAGCGCATTCCCGCCCAGATCGATAAGCAGATCGTCTCTGACGCCGCGCAGAGCGGGTTCTACAAACCCTTTCTCAACTTCTCGAACGAGATCTCGCCAGCCGACCGTGAGCGGCTCGAGCGTGAAGCTCGCCAGGCCGTGGAGCAGCAGATCGTCCCGGCCTTCAAGAAGTTCAAGGAATTCTTCGTCAGCGAGTACCTTCCCGCGTGCTTCGACCAGGTGGGTATCTGGCAGATGCCCAACGGCGCCGAACGCTATGCCTTCCTAGCCCGCCAATTCACAACCACCAACGCCACGCCGGAGGAGATTCACCAGATCGGTTTGAAGGAAGTAGCGCGCATCCGCGCCGAGATGGACCAGATCATGGCCAAGACCGGCTTCAAGGGATCGCGTGAAGAGTTTTTCAAGTTCCTGCGCACCGATGCCCGGTTCTATTACAAGACGCCTGAAGATCTCTTTGAGGCCTATGCTGCGCTGGCCAAGTCGGTGGACCCGAACCTAGTGAAGGTCTTCAAGACCTTGCCCCGCGAGCCCTACGGCGTGGAGGCGATCCCGGCAGTCGCGGCGCCGGACACGACAGCCGCTTACTATCGACCTGGAGCTGCCGACGGGTCGCGTGCCGGTACCTACTTCGTCAATCTTTATAAACCAGAGACCCGGCCCAAGTGGGAAATGACCGTGCTGACGCTGCACGAATCAGTACCCGGACACCATTTGCAGATCGCTCGGGCCCATGAATTGGGAGAACAGCCGATGTTTCGCCGCTTTGGTGAGTACACGGCGTTTGTAGAAGGTTGGGGTCTTTACGCCGAATCTCTGGGCGACGACATGGGCCTGTACTCCGATCCTTATTCCAAATTCGGTCAGCTGACCTACCAGATGTGGCGCGCTGTCCGTCTGGTGGTTGATACTGGCATGCACACCAAACACTGGACCCGCGCCCAGGCCATCCAATACTTCATGGACAACGCACCCAAGGCCGAGCTCGATATCGTGAACGAGATTGACCGCTACATCGCATGGCCCGGACAGGCCTTGGCTTACAAGATGGGCGAACTTAAAATCCACGAGCTGCGCCAGCGTGCCAGCAGCGCGCTGGGTTCGGCCTTCGACCTCAAGGAATTTCACGACGTGGTGCTGGGCTCGGGGCCGCTGCCACTCGATATCTTAGAACTCAACGTGAACCAATGGATCGCCGACAAGAAGTCGCATGCCAGCGGCAGCCATTAGGGGCCGCGAGAGCCGAATCTCACGCGGAGAGGTGGAGGAGTCTCCGGCTTCTTCCAAGACATGAAGATGAATACCATGCGAGCAGTTTGGATTCCCAGTTTTGGCGGACCAGAGGTCCTGGAAGTCCGGCAGGTCGGCAAGCCGCATATCACGCCGGACCAGGTGCTGGTACGGGTCCGCGCCTCAGGCCTCAACCGCGCCGATCTGCTGCAACGTCAGGGCAGGTATCCTCCTCCGCCGGGCTTCCCGGCGGAGATTCCGGGGATCGAGTTCGCTGGGGAGATCGCCGAGATCGGCTCTTCGGTACGTATGTGGAAGCCCGGACAGCGCGTCTTTGGCCTCCTCGGTGGTGGCGCCCATGCCGAATACGTCGCGACATACGAAGGCCTGTTAGCGGAAATTCCGGCGGGACTGGATTGGGCCCAGGCCGCGTCTGTTCCTGAAGTCTTTATCACGGCGCAAGATGCCCTCTGGGTTCAGGCCGGGCTGCGCCCCGGAGAAACCGTGCTCATCAACGCCGTCGGCAGCGGCGTAGGCTTGGCCGGAGTGCAACTCGCCCGCGCCGTTCACGCTGTTCCTTTCGGGACCTCGCGCACGTCCGCCAAGATCCAACGCGCAGGACCCTTCGGCCTGGAGGGCGGCCTTACCGTTCAGGACAACTTCGACGAGCTTGTCGCCGCGGTGGAAAAATGGACTGGCGGTAAGGGCATCAACGTCGTGCTCGACCTAGCCGGCGGGCCGTACGTTAGGGCTTTCCAACGCCTGATGGCCGTGAAGGGACGTATCATGCTGGTCGGCTCGGTCGCCGGCGGGGGCTACGAACTCGAGGCGCGCTACATGCTGGGCAAGCGGCTCAACGTCCGCGGAACTGCTCTGCGTGCCCGAACTCTTGAGGAAAAGATTCAGGCCACGCAGTCGTTCGCTTCAGAAGTCGTGCCTCTGCTGGCTGACGGGACGCTGCGGACCGTGATCGACAGCGTCTTCCCGCACTCGGAAATCGCCAAAGCCCATGCGCGATTGGAGTCGAATGAGACGTTTGGGAAAGTCGTGGTGGTCATGGATTAGGCCCACGAGAAGGGTGGGCACCCGCTCTACTCTTGTGCTTGGCTAGCTGTTGCTTCGCCTGTTCCACTTGGTTTGTTCCTGGGTGCAGTAGAACAAGCGGGCGGGCAGGATGTTGCGAAGTTCAAAATCCTGGCGAATATGGCGAAAGTGGGTCCTGAGGTGGGGCAACACGGCGCGTGTGAACTGGTAGACCAGCACCGCGCCGCCGGGATTGAGAGCCGCGCGCGATTCGCGCATGATCGTCTCCCGCAGGCTGACCGGCATGGTGGTGTAGGGAATGCCGGAAATAATGTAATCGGCGCCGGTGAGCTTCAGGTGACGGAGTTCCGCGCGCACGCGTTCGGCCGAACCGTGGACGACATGGAGTCTAGGATCGGGCAAGCGCTGACGCAAATGGCCCACGAAATCGCGATTCATTTCAAAAACCACCAGTAGGGCCTGTGGCGACATGCGTTGCAAGATAGGTGCCGTAATGGTGCCCACTCCTGGTCCGTACTCGACTATAGTGTCCGCGCGCGCCCAATCGACCTGGTCCAGCAGACGCTCCACGAGGAAGCGCGAGCTGGGGATGAGCGAGCCGAGCATCATCGGATGTTGCAGGAAGTTGCGCGCAAACAGGAGGCCTTCTGGCCTCCCGAAGGTCCGCGAACGGCCTTTTTGCTTCCGCGATAGGGATGACTCTCGCGCGGCCTGCTCTCGCACACCTGACAATTCTCGCGCATCCGTGCATTCGGATGGACTTGGAGATCGAATTGTTATCAGCTTGGTCAAGAGGGCAGTCGTCTGCGCTGGGCTGGAAACAGATTAGTTAAGCCAGCACTTATGAGATGTAAGGAATGAGCAGTGGGATTACACGATGGCTCACCTAATAATCTCCGGGAGTGTTGCCGTCTGCATATAAGTAAAAAATTGATCTCGGCGGTACCGAATCTTTCCCGTAGCTAACATCGCAATCGCTGGCATGCTGCAAGCGCCCCCGAGCCAAGACGCATCAGAATACCAAGGCGCCCATCGCGTTACGGCCGACGGGCGTCTAGAGGTTTGATGAAAGTCCTGGCCATCGATATCGGCGGCACCAATGTGAAGGTTCTGGTGAGCGGGCAGAACGAGCCGCGAAAGTTTCCTTCCGGCCGGAAGCTGACACCCAAGCAGATGGTCGCGCAGGTCAAGAAGCTGACCTCGGACTGGCAATATGACGTGGTGTCGATCGGCTATCCGGGGCGGGTGCACCACGGGCGGCCAACCGCCGAGCCAGGCAATCTCGCGCAAGGATGGTTACGGTTCAACTTTGCCGCCGCGTTCCGGTGCCCGGTGAAAATCATGAACGACGCCGCCATGCAGGCGTTCGGCAGCTATCGCGGCGGGCTGATGCTCTTCGTGGGACTGGGGACCGGTCTGGGCTCGGCAATTATTGAAGAGAATGTGGTGGTGCCGCTCGAACTCGGCCAGGTTCCTTATAGCAAAGGGACCTACGAACAGTATCTGGGTGCGGGCGGGCTGAAGCGCTTTGGCAAGAAACGATGGCAGCGCTATGTGGAGGATGGTGTGACGCGGATTATCGCCGCCTTGCAGCCGGACGACGTGGTGATCGGCGGCGGCAACGTCAAGAAGCTCAAAGCACTGCCTCCGGGTTGTCGAGCGGGCCACAATTCCTTTGCTTTTCTGGGGGGTTTTCGCCTCTGGGATGAAGCCTGGTCTTTGCGCGGTCGCCAGCCATCGCCGCCAAAGCTCAAGCTGGTGGCAAGCCACGGCAAAGCCGCCGGGCGTCCGCCGGGGTCATCGGCGGCGCGTTCTCGGCGCGCGCATTCCGCCTGAAGACCGCAATTGCACGTTGCCCCTCCCGTCGATCCGGCTTAGAATCAGAATTCAGCGGCATCTCAACTCAGGGAAATTGACTTGAACCTGGTACGCGCCATTTATCCGGGCTCGTTTGACCCGCTCACCAACGGGCATCTCGACTTGATTGAGCGCGGCCGCAAGATTTTTGATGAACTGATCGTGGCCATTCTGCGCAACGCTGAGAAGGACCCGCTGTTCTCGGTCGACGAGCGGCGCGGGATGCTCGAAGAGATGGTTCAACGCTACGATAACGTCCGCGTTGACACCTTTGAAGGATTGCTGGTGGATTACGCCATGCAGCAGAAGGCCAAGGCGGTGTTGCGTGGCATCCGCGCCATCAGCGACTATGAGTACGAGCTGCAGATGGCGCTTATGAACCGCAAACTGCAGCCGCAATTGGAAACAATTTTCATGATGCCGGCGGAAACCTATTCGTATCTGAGTTCCAAACTGGTGAAAGAGGTTTTCCGGCTGGGCGGTTCGGTGCGCGGCTTGGTGCCGGAGCTGGTGGAAACCAGGTTGCGCGATAAATTTCACGGCGCCGCAGCGAGAATCTGAGAGAGGCAAACAATGCCGACCCTACCCGCAGTCAAGCAGTTCAGTGATCGTATCAACCGCATTGAAGTCTCGGCCACCATGGCGGTGGTAGCGGAGGCTGCCAAACTGAAAGCTGCAGGCGCGGACCTAGTCGAGTTTGGCGCCGGCGAGCCGCATTTTTCCACGCCGCAACATATCAAAGACGCCGCGATCACTGCCATTCAGCAGGACTATACGCGCTATACTGCGGTGCCCGGCATACCCGAACTGCGTGCCGCTCTGGTGAAGCGCCACGCCGCCGACTTCGGTTCCAACTACAAGCCGGAGGAGGCCATCGCCTCGACGGGCGGTAAACTCGCGCTGTTCAACGCCCTGCAAGTGCTCGTGGATCACGGTGACGAGGTGATCCTTCCCGTCCCTTACTGGGTCTCGTTCAAGGACATCATCGAGTACGCGGGCGGCCGCTGCGTCTACATCGACACCGACGAGAGCACGGGTTTCCGCCTGACGCCAGAGATGATCGAACATAAGATCACTGAGCGTACCCGCGCCATCATTTTGAACACGCCCAACAACCCCAGCGGCGCGGTGATGGCCCCGGAAGACTTCACGGCGATTCTACGGCTGGCGTCCGAGCGCGGCATCTACGTGATCGCTGACGAGTGCTACGTCTATCTGAACTACAGTGGCCGGCCATTCTCCGCGGGCTCGGTGTCCGACGTCCGGGAACATTTGGTAATCGCTGGTTCGCTCTCCAAGACCTACGCCATGACCGGATGGCGTCTCGGCTTCGCGCTGGCGCCCGCGCCGATCACGGCCGCGATGGCCAAGTTGCAAAGCCAGAGCACCTCCAGCACCGCGCACATGATTCAGAAGGCTGCCGTCGCTGCCCTAAACGGTCCGCAACAATGCGTGGCCGACATGAAAGCCGAGTACATCCGGCTACGCGACCTCACGCTGGCCGAACTCGATAAAATTCCGGGCATTACCTGCGTGCGTCCGGAGGGGGCCTTTTACGTTTATCCCAACGTGTCGGCGTATTTCGGGAAGGCCAGCCTCAACTCTGCGGCCGAGGTCGCCAAGCGTCTGCTGCACGAAGCTCACGTAGTTACAGTGCCTGGCGAGGCCTTTGGAACGCGCGAACACATCCGTCTGTCGTACGCGACTTCGTCGGCTGAAATCAGGCGCGGCCTGGAGAGGATGCGAACGTGGTTTGCCGGGCTCTGAAAACGCTCGAACCAACAGCGGGAAAAGCTGCGATAGAGGCGTGGAAGTATAGAACAGCTGAGGACAACGCCCCTCATCTTTTTAGATTCTAAGGTTTCCGAGTCTTTAAGCGAAGCTGCCATCCCCTCACAGGCAATCATGCTTGATTTATATCCATTACTTCTGTCGCCGGAATTTCACGAGCGAGTGTGGGGCAGCACGAATCTGGCGCCGATCTACTCGCAACAACCGGCCGGTGGGCCGGTGGGCGAGGTCTGGCTGACGGGCGATAATTGCAAAGTCACTAACGGTCCGCTGGCCGGGTGCACGCTAGCGGATCTCAGCCGCGACTATGGCATACGATTCCTGGGCGACTCGGCGCTCGATGGTTCGCGCTTTCCGCTGCTGATCAAGTTTCTGTTTCCTCGGGAGAAGCTGTCCGTCCAGGTTCATCCTGACGACGAAGCAGCTGCACTGTTGGGGCAGCCGTGCGGAAAGACCGAGTGTTGGTACGTCCTTAAAGCGGAACCCGGCGCGCAGATTGGCTTGGGCTTGAAGCCGGGAACCAGAAAGGCCGAAGTCGAGCAAGCGATTCTCGACGTGCGTATGGAGCACTTGTTGAACTGGATCGACGTTCATCCCGGCGACATGTACTATGTCGACGCGGGGACCATCCACGCTATCGGCGCCGGAGCTGTGATCGTGGAGACCCAGCAGAATTCCGATACCACGTACCGGCTCTACGACTATGGACGCCCGCGCGAGCTCCACATCGCCGATGGCCTGCGCGCCGCCAAAGAGCAGACCTTGGCCGGAAAGGTGCACGCTGGTCACGAGGAGGCTGCTGCTGGCAAGATCCAGGTTAACCTTCTTACTTCGCCCAGCTTTATCGTTGACAAGTTCCATTTGACGCAACCCTGGCAGTTCCAGCGGCCACGCCACACAGGTGGCAGCCCGTGGTGTTTGGTGGCGATCGCCGGGTGCGGAATGATTGAGTGCAGTGGCTCGCTGCCAATAACATTTGCAACGGGCCAAGCCGTGGTTGTCCCCGCGGCCGTGGGCCAGTTTGTCCTGAAGCCGCAAAGCGAGATCGAGTTCCTGTGCTCTTCCTTGCCGGCGGAGGGGGTGGCTCAACCGGCGACGTCGCTGGTGGCAAAGCCGGCGCGGGAGAGGGCGACTCGTGTCGAGTGAGGCAACGCAGAAGTGCAACCTAGCCGATTAGCCCGATCGGTCCAGGAGTTCCTGTTTTGAAGAAGCATCGTTTCCATCCCGTGATTATCGCCGGAGGCAGCGGTACTCGGTTCTGGCCGCGGAGCCGCCGCCGACAGGCCAAACAGGTACTGGCTCTCGAAGGCAAACAGAGCATGATCCAAAAGACCGTGGACCGGCTGCTCCCACTGAGCCCGGCTTCAGACTTTTGGATTATCACCAACGAATTCGTCGGCGAAGAAATTCAGCGCCAGCTCCCCAAGATTCCCCGCAAACACGTGATCGTCGAACCCGAGCCGCGCAACACCGCGCCCGCAATCGGGCTGGCCGCATTTCTGCTGGAGAGGCTGGACCCGGAATCGATCATCGGCATGTTTCCTGCCGATCACGTCATCGGCGACGAGCAGGAGTTCCGGCGCCTTCTCGGCCGCGCCGCGGATCTCGCCGGCGAAGGCAACAACATTGTGGTCATGGGCATTGAGCCGAACCGCGCGGAAACCGGATACGGCTACATCGAGGCTGGAAACGAGATGGACCGCGAACTCGTGCGCGTCACGCGATTCACCGAGAAGCCCAATCAGCAACGCGCGGACGAATTCATCGCCTCCGGCAACTACTACTGGAACAGCGGCATCTTCGTGTGGAGCGCGAGCACGCTTTGCCAGGCTCTGCGCGAGCATTTTTCCGAGAGCGCGCCCTATCTGGAGGAAATTGCCGCGGCCTGGGGCACGCATGAGTTCGAGAAGATCTTCGTCCGCCTCTATGCCAAGTGCGAGAACATCAGCATTGATTATGCTGTGCTCGAACCGAGATCCGCCAAAGGTCAACAGTCCTCGAATCTCTATTGCCTGCGCGCGGGCTTTGGCTGGAACGATCTTGGCTCCTGGGCAGCCTTATATGATCACTACGCCCTGCACTTGAAAGAAGATGGACGCAATGTTGTTGATGCCAAGGATTTCTACCTGCTGAATTCCGCCGGTAACTATGTTTACGCACCTAAGAAGTTCGTAGCCGCGGTAGGCGTGAAGGATCTGGTTGTAGTTGAGACGGAAGACGCGATCCTGATAACCACACGCGAACACTCCCAGGACGTGAGCAAGGTTGTGAAGTACTTGACCGAGAAGGAACTGACGGACCTGGTCTGAGAGGGTGGATGGTAGCTGAGATCAAGTTCGGGACCGACGGCTGGCGCGGCGTGATCGCCGATGATTACACCTTTGAGAACGTTCGCCGCGTAGCCGGCGCGATCGCGTCCTACGTGCTCAAAAAGGAGAATCCGGCGCACGGTATCGTGATCGGCTACGATACACGCTTCGGTTCGCGCCGCTTTGCCGAAGCCAGTGCTGAGGTGCTGGCCGCGGCTGGAATCCCTGTAAAAATTGCCAGCGATTACACGCCGACGCCCGCGCTTTCCTATGCCGTCAAGAACCTGGGCGCGGCCGGCGGGGTGATGATCACTTCCAGCCACAATCCCTGGAACTGGAACGGGGTGAAATTCAAGGCCACCTATGGCGGTTCGGCGACTCCGGGGATCATCGCCCAGATTGAAGCTGAAGTCCGTGCTGGCGTCATGCCTAAGGGCAAGCCGGCTAAGATCGAAGAAACCGATTTCAAGCCCGCCTACGTCACGGCCATCACCCGTTTCGCCGACCTAGACAAGATCGCCAAGGTCGGATTCAAGTTCGCGATCGACTGCATGTACGGTGCCGGTCGCAATGTGCTTGCTGGCATCTTCTCCGCGCGTGGCATCAGCCATGTGCAGATCAGGAGTGACGTCAACCCGTTATTCCCCGGGATCAATCCCGAGCCCATCGAACCGCACGTGCGCATGCTCCAGGAAACCGTGGTCAGGGAACATTGCCACGCCGGGTTCGTGACCGACGGCGATGCCGACCGTATCGGGGCTGCCAGTGAAGATGGCGCTTTCGTCGATTCCCACAAAGTGTTTTCCATCCTGCTGCATTGGCTGGTGACGCACAAAGAATGGCCCGGCGACGTGGTTCGTGCCTTCAACACCACGCGCATGCTCGACCGCATTGCCGCCAAGCATGGGCGCAAGCTGATCGAGTGCGGCATCGGCTTCAAGTACATCTGTGACCTGATGATGGAGCGGCAAATCCTGATCGGTGGAGAAGAATCGGGCGGCATTGGCTTTCAACGGTTTCTTCCCGAGCGCGACGGCATCCTGAACTCACTGCTGCTAGCCAACGTGATGGCCGACGAAGGCAAGAGCCTGGGAGAGCTGGTGGCTGCGGTACAACGGGAGTTTGGGCCACACTTTTACGCGCGCCGCGATCTCTCTGTCAGCAATGACATCAAGCAAGACGCCATCAGCCGCGCCGCCGATCCCGCCACCCGGACGCTCGGCCGCTACAAGATCCTGCGCAAGGACAACCTCGACGGCATCAAGTTCTACCTGGAGACGCCCATCCACGACCGCGGCGCCGAGGCGTGGCTGTTGCTTCGTTCGTCGGGAACCGAGCCGCTGATGCGGATTTATTCGGAAGCGTCTTCACCAAAGTTGGTCAAAGAACTGCTAGAGGAAGCCGTTGCTTTTGTCCACGCCAAGGTTCCGGCGGCCGCGCAATCCTAGCCTCCCAGCCTTACAGCCAACTGCCCCAACGTTGCGTCGAGGCGCGATAGATGGTCGAGCGCGAAGGCATCCACGAAGGCAGCCGGCGGAAACGTGAGATTTCTTCGAGTGATCGAGCTCGCCGGTGACGATCGAACGAGCGCACGTACTGGCGGATAACCTGAGGCATAGTCATGCGCAATGCCGCCGAAAAGTTCTGCTCTCCCATTTTCCGCAGTTCTTCTTGCGACTGCAACAGCTCCATGATCTGCCGGGCCAGCTCTAATTTTTTGCCGATCGGATAAAACTTGATGGCCAGGCCCTCATTCTCAGACATCTCGCGGAAGTCGGGGACGTCGGCGGAGATGATCGGCACCCCATGCTGCGCCGCCAGATGGGCAACGCCGCTCGACCCGGCTGCTGACGTGTAGGGTAAGACCAGCACCGATGCGTTCCCGAATATCTCCGGAATGTTTTCTTCGGGAACGTAGCCAACGAATTCGATTCGCGGACTGTTCGTCCTTTCCCGCAAAGACTCAATGTAGCCTGGCGAGTTGGGATTGTTCGATCCTGCGATCACCAGCCGGGCGTTCGGCATGCGCAACGCGATCTCGTCTTCAAACGCTTCGATCAGCAGCTCGCAGCGCTTGTACGTACCCCACTTCCCAAACGCCAAGATGCGATGCTCCGGGTCGCCTCGCCGCGAGAAGTCGGGATACTCCGGTCGCGCCGAAAGAATGCCGTGGGCCCGAAAGTGGATGTTGGCGCCGCGATATTTGTCGATCAGCGTGCGCCGGTAGGCTGGTAAAAGGACGGAAACTGAATTCGCCGCCAGAATCATCCTTGTCGCCAAGTTACCGGCGATACGGAACAGACTCTTGTTGCGAACGCCGGTATCGTTCAGATCGATATGGTCCATCAAGTGGTGCAAAGTAACGTGGGTGTAGTAGCCGGCCATGCGGGTCAACGCCGGTAGGGTCAATCCGGAGAAAGCCGCCAGAGGGTTATCACGATTGCCAAAACTCGAAAAAACCAGATTGAACCAGACTACGTCCGGTCGCACGGAGCGCACTGCCTGCAGCAGCTTGCGATGGTTGCTTAAACGGTTGACTTCCCAGCAGCGTTCGACGTCGAAATCTGGCAGCTCGGGATCGGTGTACTCGAGATGGTCGGCCATCACCGTCAAGCTGACCAGGGGGTCGGTTCTGAGCTCCCTGGCCACGTGATATCCGTATTCGTTCAAGACCACTTTGCTGGGAGGAAACGCGCTGACGAGACAGATCTTCATGGGCCCCGCTTCACCTAAAAGAAGGAAAGATTTACTACCGGCCGGAAGCTGGACGTGCCCGACGCTCCGGGAAAGTTGTAAAACGATTGCTGCTGCATGCCCACCGAAAAGCGAATGGGGTAATCGACGGTCTGAGAGCCGCTGCCATCATCGAACTTGCGGCGCATACCTTTGGTGTAATTAACGAGGAAGCCGCTCTGCACATTGTTGTAGAGATCAAAACCTTGGCCGCGAGTTACGTAGCCGGCTCCGCTCACCGACCATGTCTTGTTGATCTTGTATTCAAAGCGGGCTCCCGGCACCAGAGCTTGCGCGATGGTAAACTCCAGGTCCTGCACGCGCCACGAGCGCACGTACGTTGCTAGCACAGTAATTGACAGGTTCTCGCCGAATTTGTGCTGCAATCCGCCCCAAGTCGACGTGGTGAAGAACTCACGGATTTCCGGCCGGAAGAGGAGATCGCGAGCGTAGTATCCGGTGATCATCGAGTTGTGCCCCCAGGGACGCCCGACTTCAAACTCCATGGTGGCCACCGCGTCCCGCGAATGCAGATTCTGTTCGGTGAACGGACCGGCTTCCCATAGCGCGCCGCCGCGCAGGGTGAGCCACTGGAACATCGGTGACGAGTTCAGATAGAGATAGGTGCGAAACAGGTTCTGATTCATCTCCTGAGGCGATTCCGTGTCCCGCTGCACCATGAACTGAATCCCCGGGTTGAGGACCAGGTGAGTGTTACCCAGGCGCACTACGGGTGTTGTGCCAACGTTGAAGATAGTGTCAAACGTGTTGCGGTTGATGATGGACGCCTGGTTGGGGAGAGAGAAAGAACCGTTGTAGTTCTGTTCGCCGAAGAAGCTATTGATCGTCGGCCAACCGGCGTGATTGTAATGGAAGGTCGCACCTACTCCGGTGGCCTGCGACGCGTAGGGTGACGGCGGTCCGCCTAAGAGTGCGTTATCCATCTGATAAATTGTGGCGTCAACGAACACAGGCGCCGTCGCCACACCATTTCGCATGCTGATGCTGGGCAGCACCTGCGTTCCTTCGTCGCCCGCTACCTGCTCGAGGCCGCGCTCCGCGGTGGCATCGTCCTCGGCTAGCTGGTTGGCGTGGGCAAACGCGGAGATGGCATGGATAGAGTCGTGTTCCTGATTGTAGATATTTCCTAGGGCCAGCTGGTAGTCATAGCTTTGCAGGTAGTCGGGGGAGCTGCCGAGCATGGCCAGCGCCTTCTCGGCTTCTCTATCCTTTCCCTGAGCAATGAAAGTGTCGGCGAGCCCGATGGCGACCGAGTCGTCGGAAGCACCCAGATCGCGGGCTTTGCGGAAGTAGCGTTCGGCCAGCGCGAAGTCGTGGGCTGACAAAAAGACATTGGCAGCTTCTACGAGGTTGTCGGTGGTCAGCGGAGAAGCCTCGCCGATGCGCGACTCGGCGAAGGCCAGCGCAACCTCCTGTTTGGCCTGCTCGTACTTGCTTTCGCGAACGAATAACTTGGCGAACTCCAGGCGGACGTCTACGCGATTGGCGTCCGGAGCGTCGAGAGCGCGGGCGAATCGCTCCATGGCTGCGCTGTGGTCGCCCAGGTTCATGAGCGCGTCGCCGGTGGCCAGCAGAATGGCCGACTGGTCGGCGCCCTCGCGTTCCGCGAGTTCAACGTACTTCAAGGTCTCCGCGCGTTGGTCCAGTTGCGAGTGTGCGGCGGCTAGGTTGGCGTAGATCAGCGGATCGTCGGGCGAGAGCTGCAGCGCCGCCTCCAACTCAGTGATGGCCAGGCTGTAGCGGCGAGCATGGTAGAGCGTGTCGGCTAGCGCCGAGCGGATCTTCAGATCGTCGGGCGAGTACTTGAGCGCAAGCCGGTATTCGGTCTCGGCATTCGACAACGCGCGCATCTGTCGATAGGCGGTCGCCCGTGCCATGTGCGTGGGGCCTGACTCGCCGAGCAGTTTCTCCGCCTTGTCGGTCTCCGTCAGAGCCTCGCGTGCATGATGCAACTGCAGGTTGGAATAAGCCATGCCCAGATGAGCGATGCCGTTATCCGGATTGGCTTTGAGAACGGGCTCAAAATCGCGGATCGCGCCCAGAGCGTCCTGCATATCATTGCGTGCGTATCCGCGGTTGACGCGGGCTTCGACCATCTGGGGATCTTTTTCGAGAGTTCGCGTGAAATCGTCAATCGCCTGCTGCAGTAGCTGGTTTTCCCGGTGGACGTGGCCGGCGAGTAGTGGGAAGTTCGGCTCTTTAGGCAGGATGGTTTCATAACGACTGACCAGCGCTAGAGTCTCGTCGTAGCGTCCCAGATTGTAGTAATCGTAGGCCAGGTAGACGGCGGCGTCACGATCGTGCGGTAGTTTCTGCATGGCCTGTTCGCCCAGTCTCGCCGATTCCGCGTACTTGCCCTTGAGGAAGAGATAACGTTCGGTCTCCCGCATGATACGGGGATCATTCTTCATCACCCCGGTCGCGCGAGCAACCCAATCGCCCGCGAGATCTACCTGATGGGCATCAATGGCGGCGTTCGAGCCCCCGGCGATGATCTGCGTGTTGGTCGGCGCCAGTTTGTAGGCCTTCTCATAATTGTCCTCGGCTTTGTCGAACACTTGCAGTGAGGTGTAGAGATCGCCGAGCGCTACGTAAGGCACGTAGTCATTGGGATAGGCTTCGGCCATGCGCGTGAAGTAGGCTTCCGCGGCCTTATTGTCGCCCAGGTCGCGCGAAAGGTAGCCCATGCCCTCGAGCGCGTAACGGTTCTTGTCATCATGCTCAAGCAGAGTGGTATAGACCTTCACCGCTTCCTGCTTGCGGTCGGTCTTCCAAAGCAGGCTACCGTACTGCAGCAAGACCTTGTCGTTGTCAGGCTGGAGAGCGAGAGCCTCTTTCAGGTCGGCTTCGGCGCCGGCGAAATCGTTCCCCAGGCCGCGGATCGCTGCCCGGACGCGCAGATACTCCACCCGCTCCAGGCCCTCCATGTGGATGCCTGCCATCTCCTTTTCCGCCAGCGCGAGTTGCTGTTGGATCGCGTTCTGGTCGTCCAGGTTTCTGTAGCTCTCGATCAGATTCAAGCGAAGCTGAGGGGGATAGAGTACGCCCTCGGCGGGACTCTCCGGCATCGCTGCCAGCGCCGCGAGATACTCCTCAGCGGCTTCAGAGTCGCGGCGTTCCAGCATCGCAAGATCGCCGCGAGTAGCGTGCAGGCGGTAGTGATTTGCGTCAAGCTGCGCCGCGCGCGCCAGGTAAGTACGAGCTTTGTCGAGGTCGCCGTTGCGCATGACCGCCTGGGCTGCACCTAGCTGGATGGTAACCGATTGTGGCGCCATGGCCGCCGCTTGCTCGTAGGCACCCGCCGATTCTTTCTTCATCCCGGCGAGCTCGTAGGTGTAGCCGATCTCCGAGTGGATGTCGGCAGTCTTGCGTGGGACCCGCTGGAGGATTTCGATGGCGGCTTTGTAATCGCGGCTATCGCGATAAAACTGGGCAACGGCGCGAAAGACATCGGTGTTGTCCGGGTTACGTTTCATGGCGCGATCCAGAAGCTGCTTGGCCTTGTCGGTCTGCTTCTGTTTCATGTAAGCGATAGCCAGTAGTACCTCGGCGTGCGCCGTGGGCTGTATCGCCTCCGACCGTTCCAACAGCGGCGTAGCTTGCGCTGGGTCTCCGGTCTGCAGAAAAATTTCGCCGGCCAGGGCCAGGTCGATGGGACGGCGCGGGTTGGCGGCAATCACCCGCAAGAGAAGGCGTTTGGCCTCGTCATTGTTGCCCATGCGCATGTAAGTCTGCGCGGAGCCCGAGAGACCTTCGATGGACTTAGGATCTTTGGCCAGGCCGCGGGCGTAGGCGTCCTGGGAAACCTGGTATTTGCCCGCGAGGCGAGCTGTGTAGCCCAGCAAAAACCAGTTCCTGGGATTGTTCGGTGCCGACTGAGTCACGCGCTCGGCAAAGTTCATTGCGGCGGCGTAGCTGCCCTTCTTCAAGGCGTCCTCAGCGGCGCGCTGGTTGCGTCCTACGTCAATACTGCTGCCCCATCCCAGACCGTTCTGGTTGGCAGAGACGTCGCCGGAAGCCGAAGCTTTGTTGTTCTGCTTGTCCGGCGGCTTTCTTTGCGTGGACGCAGACGGCTGTCCGCCCAACTCAAAAGTCTGTGCCCAACCGAGACTGACCAGGGACAGAGGACAAAAGAGAGCCGCACCCAATAGGCTTTTCGTCACCACGACCACCGTTGTCAGATTCTGTGCGGAGGAAAAACCACGAAGGTTCCGGCCGCGCTTTCCTAGAGAAACACATGAGCTGCAGCGCAGCGGCAGCAACTCTGTTCCTATCCTAAGTGGAGATGCCGATTGTGAGCTGCGGGATTGCCGGGCGCGGGAACACTGGTGCACGCACACCACGGAAAGAGAATCTGGATGCCACTAGGCAAACCCGAGCACGTCTTTAGGAATCGAACTTCTCCGGAAGCAACACTGCTGCTCAACCGTTGCATCTTGTTTTTCACCGCAGGTGCACTTTCGGAGGTTTCCCCATGAGCTCCACTTCCCTCTCTTCCGGGAGGCAGTTCCCTGCCTTCAGCCGGCCGGTTCCGTTGAGCTGGATTCTGTTGCTTGCCCTGCTGGTTCACGGGCCTCTGCTGTTGATGCAACTTCCTAATGACTCCTACGATGGGCACTTTCACCAATTCTTTGCCGCCCACTACGCCCAGCACTGGTTTAATCCCTGGAATGAAAAATGGTTTACCGGGTTTTCCCAGACCACCTACCCGCCCTTAGAACAGCAATGGATTGCGTTGTTCTCTAAGGTCATGGGTTTGCGCTTGGCCTACATGTTTGTGCAGTTCATCGCTATCGTGCTCTTGCCGATCGGGGTATACCGCTATGCGCGAATATGGGTGAGCGAACGTGCAGCCAGTTACGCCGCACTGGGCAGCGTCCTGATCGGTTCGCTTTCATTTCTCGTTTATCAGGCGGGTCAGATTTCAACGACCTGGGCCGTCCCGTTATACCTGAACGCGCTCCCCTACTATTACGAATGGGCGCGAGAGAACAAGGGGCGTTCGCTGCTGAAGGGCCTGATGTTGACCTTCGCTGCGGCCGCCGCGCATCACGTAACTCTGCTGTTTGTGAGCGTCCTATTTACACTTCCGGTTCTGGTGACCGCGATCATGGACCGAAAGCGCGATGGAGTTGATGCCAGCTTGAACGGCGTCCTCAGTCGCACAGTCGTCTTTGGGCTACTGGCGATTGCCGGCATCGGGATTGTGCTCTATCCCTACTGGATTGCTTTGTATCACAACCCTATCAAGCAGATGCCGATCCCGCATGCCAGCCGGAATAACTATTTCTTGGAACCCATTTGGGCGCTGAACTACTTCATCATTCCCTGGGGCGCGCTGATCCTGGCATTGCCTTACATTTTCATTAAAGGCCTTCGTGAGCCACGTCTGCGCGCGCTTTTCTTAAGCTTCTGGCTAACCATGATCTTCGCCATGGGCGGCACCACGCCCTTGCCGCGGATTCTCTTGGGCCGCGCTTTTGAGGTCCTTACCTACGAGCGCTTCAGCTTTTATGCCAGCGTGATGGCCCTGCCCATTGTCGGGCTGCTGGCGGTGACGCTGATCGATCGTTACGGACAGAAGGCTATCCTCAGCCTCTGCGCCCTTGGCGGAGCAACCATGGCCATGGCCGTCGCCTGGCCGATCTATCACCCTATGCACGACCTCACCTTTAGCACCGGCGAAGTCATCTCTTTTCTGAATCGCGACGGTCATGACAAATACCGTTATCTCACTCTCGGCTTCGGCAGCAAGATTTCCGAGGTCGGCGCTTACGCCGATGCATCGAGCGTCGACGGAGAATACAACTCGGCGCGCTTGCTGCCGGAAATGACCGAGTACGGCTCGGCGCAACTCACGAACTCGAAGTTCTACGGGACGAACGGCATGGAGTCACTGCGCGCCGTTCTCAAACACGCCGACCACTATGGTCTGAAGTGGATCTTCGTCCGCGATCCCTACTACGAGCCGCTGTTGGCCTTTGCCGGCTGGCGTAAACAGGAGACCTACGACCACGGCAACGTGAGCCTGTGGGTAAAGGACGGAATTCCTCCGGCGCACAAGATCGAGTTCGGCACTCCGCCAACCCCGTTCCAGGGATTCCTCTGGGGAACTTTGCCCCTCGGCAGCAGCGTGCTGGCGTTGTTCTTGGTGATCGCCCTGCGTGACCGCCGCACTGTCGCGGAGATCATGGAGATCCCCTCGATCGCCGGGCCGGAGCCGGTCCTGGAGGTACAAGGATGATAAGCCGCTTGTTTCTTCCCATCATCTTTCTGGCGCTTACAGCGGGACTGATCGCCATCGGCGCCGTGCATACGAGTTCGACTGCGCCGGCGTCCACCCCGGAAGGCGCAGTGCAAGCCATGTTTGCCGATGTCAAGGCGCGTGATTGGAAAGCGGCGGATACCTACATCGCCGAAGCGAGCAAGACCGATCTCGGTGGGTTCATGCGCGATCTCCAAGGCCGCAACAGTAGCCTGCGCACCTACTCGCAACTCGAGACCGTCACGACGCGAGTCCTACACGAGGACGACAACGAAGCCCTGGTGCGCACCGAACTCAAGTACTCAACCGCGGTTGGCGCTTTCTATGACACCCGCGATCTGAAGGTCGTAAAGGAAGACAGCGCGTGGAAAGTATTCTGGATCGGGGAGAAAGACGTGGCGGTCCCGCCCCAGGTGATTCCCGTGAACTATCTGCGCTGGGACATCATCTATCGCGGTGCAGGCGACGATTGGGGCGCACAGAACGCCGAGAACCCGCGCGTTCGTATCTTATCGATGAATCCCACCCAGCAGGCCGACGGCATCATCATCATGGGCGAAATCGAGAACGAGGACACGGTTCCAGCCTTCGTCTCCGTAAGCGCGACGTTGATCGACAAGAGCGGCCAGGAAGCGGCCGAAGAGACCAGCTTCGACAAGACTTCGCACGTGCTGCTGCCCAAAGAAATTTCTCCCTACCGCATCGATTTTCCGAAGATGACACTGGCGGCGATGAAGTCGGTGCGTCTAAAACCGGATTCCATGCTGGTGCCCGCCGCGGCCGACCCGGTGATCGCCGTGCTCCATCAGCGCGTCGAGAAAGACGCCAAGGGCCGCACCGTGCTGCGCGGAGAACTGCTCAACGAGAGCGGCCAGATCGTAAATATCCCTCACGTGCTGGCGACTTTCTATGACGCGTCGGGCAAAGTGATCTGGGTTTCCGACGGCTACGTCGACCACGCGCTGCTACCACAGACGGCCCAGCCCTTCGCCGTAGATCTGCGCGAGGATCTGGCCGCGAACGTTCACACCTATCGAGTCACCGTGAATGAGTTCAGCCGCAGCCGTGACGACTAAGGACCATTAATGCGCAATCCTCGATTCCTCGTGTTGATGTCCCTATCGTGTCTGCTCGCTTCAGCTAGTGCCCGAGCGGGCGAATTGCGATTGCCGGGAAGTGCAGTCGCCGGCCAGCGGCTGACGATCGCCACGAGCGGCGATGGCGAAGCCACGGTCTACCTCGTGGGTCCGTCGCAGGTCTTGAAGCGCCAGATACGTTTGGGCGCCGAGATTCAGATCAAGGCTGAAGAACTGCGCAGCGCCGGCCGCTGGGTAGCTATCCTTCGCGAAGGCGGCAATTCCTCTTCGCAGGTTTTTTTCGTTCGGCCGGGACGCCCTGAAAACCTCAGCTTCCTGGCCCGGCCCTCGCGCGTGCCTGTCGCGCGTCCTGGGGCGATCAGCGGCATTGCCTTCGTCTTCGACCAGTACGAGAACCTAGTGTTGCAACCGACGCCAGTCAAGTTCAGCCTGTCGGTGGAAGGAACCGGGGCTTCGCAGAGCGTCACCAGTAAAAACGGTGTGGCTTGGATCAGCAGTTCGTCGGCGCGCAAGGCCGGAGCAGCCCAATTTGTAGCTGCCACCAGCGATGTTTCGGTCCGGCGCGTGGTGCAGCAAGTGGCCTCCGATCCTTGCAATCTGCGCATGCGCGTGGTCGAAAGAAACAACAACGCGACCGTGGTTGAGACCGATCCCATTCGCGATTGCACCGGAAACCCGGTTCCAGATGGCACGATCGTGACCTTCACGCAAACCGACTCTTCGGGGAGAAGCACGGTGGACGCCCGGATCAAGCGAGGCATCGCGCGCGCCGGATTACCTCCGGCGTCGAACGCCTTGATCACTGTGGCGTCCGGCGTGGTGCTGGGGAACGAGCTACATGTAGGGAGCGGGCAATGAAAACTTCTCCTCGTCGCGCAGTCAATATCGCTATCGCGCTCACGATGTTCGCGGTCAGCACCCTCGTCTTTCTGGAGCGCACCCATGCCGATTCCAAGCCTTCCGTCCAACTCAGCGTGGACCAGGCTACTCCGCGCGAGGTTGACGACACGGTGCAACAAGCCATTATGCGCGACTACGCTTCTGCCTGGCAGGCGTTGGTCTCGGCTTTGAATAACAACAACGCCGGGGCGCTGAGCGATAACTTCGTCGGCTTCGCTCAGGACAACCTCTTGCATCGCATTCAGGACCAGCAGCAAGCCGGTTTAAAGACCCGCATTGTCGATCGCGGCCACAAGCTCGAAGCTCTCTTTTATTCAACGGACGGCGCCGCCATCGAGCTGCGCGACACGGCTACCCTCGATGCCGAGATTCTCGAAGGCAATACCGTGATCCACTCTGACCGCGCCCAGGTTCGTTTCTATGTGGTCATGACAGGAGCCGAGGATCGCTGGAAGGTGAGGGTGCTGGGAGCGGGGGAGGCTGATGTCCTTCAATCACGATAGATGGGCGGCGTATCGTGGATCTCGAGGTCGGTCGATTCGCTGTCTCGCGACAGTTCGGGAATGCCCTGTACCAACCGCAGGCAGCGGTTCCAGCGCAGCAGAGCATCGTCGTTGTTCTGGGGACGAACCTTTTCCGCCTCCTCGAAGCACTGCATAGCTCTCTCGAAGCTCGCGATGAGGCTATGCGGCAAGTGGCCGGCGCGCATCTGGGCTTTAGCACGGCGTTCGTGAAAGATGCCCAGGTAGTACCAGCGTTCGTAAGGACTGGTAAGTTTCTCGAAGCAGTCCTCGGCTTCCTGTCGGTGGTCCGCTGGTGCTCCCCGGAACTGATCTGTGATGGACAGGCCCAGTAGGCGCAGCGCCATCTGGTTGTCGGGATCGACGGCTAGAATGTCGCGACAGATCGATTCGGCTTCTTCCGACTGGTTGAGATAACGGTAGTGCTGGACCTTAGCCAAGGCCCCAGGGATCCCGCTCTTGGAGATGGATTTGAACGCGCGATCCATACGGCTCTAATTCTATTCCGTTTTCGCTCGGAAAATCTTCTTCACCAGCATCAGGACCGGATCGTAGTATTCGTCAATCACGCGCTCTTTCAGGGGAATGATGGCGTTGTCGGTGATGTGAATCTCTTCCGGACAAACTTCAGTGCAGCATTTGGTGATGTTGCAGTAGCCAATGCCGAGCTCATTCTTGAGCAGAGCGGTGCGAGAGACGTTGTCGAGCGGGTGCATCTCCAGGCCGGCCACGCGTACGAAATAGCGCGGTCCGCCGAACTCCTGCTTCTTGTCGTGGTCGCGCAGCACGTGACAGACATTCTGACACAGGAAGCACTCGATACACTTGCGGAATTCCTGCACCCGGTCCACGTCTTCCTGGTACATTTTCCATTCCACACCCGGCTTGGGCGTAAATGGCGGTATCGTCTTGTTAACTTTGTAATTCCAGGAGACATCGGTGACCAGGTCCTTGATCACGGGAAAGCTTTTGAGCGGACGGATGGTGATGGGTTTATCTTGGGGCAGCGAGTCCATGCGGGTCTTGCAGGTAAGCCGGGGACGTCCGTTGACTTCCGCCGAGCACGAGCCGCACTTGCCCGCTTTGCAGTTCCACCGTAAAGCGAGGTCAGGTTGCTGGTGCGCCTGGACGTAGTGCAGCGCGTCCAGCACGACCATCCCCGGCGCTACCGGGACGGTGTACTGCTGCGTACTTCCGGCTTCCTGATTGCCACGAAAAACTTCCAGGACCGCGTCTGCCATGGGGCCTCCCTGAGCGAAATAGCGACTCGCAATTGGCAATTAGTCCAGCTAAAGCCCGAAGGCTGGCTTTAGCCCGTGCTTATTACCAATGCCCTCTATTCTTAGCTAGCAATTGTCAATCTCCCAACATGCCCTACTGCTATTTGTCCTCGGTAACAATGTCTTTCAGCGGCTGCGGCATTTCCTTTACCGGAATCTGGCGCAAGTTCATACGGGCATCGGCGCCGCGCGAGATCACGTTGTTTTGTTTCCCCCAAACCTGATCATCGAGGTTGGGATAGTCAATCCTGCTGTGCGCTCCACGGCTCTCCTTGCGCGCTTCGGCGCTGAGGGCCACGGCTTCCGAGACCGTCAGCATGCACTGGAGATCGCGCGATAGATGCCATCCCGGATTGAACAGCCGCGAGCCCTCGACGCGGACCTTCGCCGCCCGCTGCTTCAACTTTTCAAGCTCGACCAGCGCTGCGCCCAGGTCTTCCGCGGTGCGGAAGATGCCCACCAGGTTCTGCATGATTTTTTGCAGGTCGCGATGGACAGTGTACGGATTCTCGCCCTCGCCGCGATCGAACGGCGCTAGCATCGCGCGCTCGGCATCGGCGACCTGCGCCGGGTCGATCGCCGTAGGGGCGGCCTTGGCAGCAAAGGCTGCGGCTGCCAGCCCGGCGCGACGGCCAAAAACTACCAGGTCGGAAAGCGAGTTTCCACCCAGACGGTTTGCTCCATGCAACCCGGCGGCAGCTTCTCCAGCAGCAAAGAGCCCAGGCAGCGACGACGCCGCCGTTTCCGCGTCAACCTTGATTCCGCCCATCATGTAATGACAGGTGGGACCGACCTCCATGGGACCCTTGGTGATGTCCACGTCCGCTAGCTCCTTGAACTGGTGATACATGCTGGGGAGTTTTTTCTTGACATACTCCGCCGGTTTGTAGGAGATGTCGAGAAACGCGCCGCCGTGTTCGGTGCCGCGGCCTTCCTTGACTTCCGTGTAGATCGACCGCGATACCAAGTCGCGGGTGGACAGCTCCATGCGCTTAGGATCGTATTTCTCCATGAAACGCTCGCCGAGCTTGTTGCGCAGAATGCCACCTTCGCCGCGCACGGCTTCCGTCACGAGAAGACCCTGCACACCCGGCGGCCACACCATCCCCGTGGGATGAAACTGTACGAACTCCATATCCAGTAGATCGGCGCCGGCTTCGTAAGCCAGGGCCATGCCGTCACCCGTGCACTCCCATGAGTTGGAAGTAATGGGCCAGGCCTTGCCGATGCCGCCCGTCGCGATAACCACGGCCTTGGCTTTCAGCAGAACGAAGCGGCCTTGCTCGCGCCAGTAACCGAAAGCGCCGACGACGCGGTTGCCGTCCCGGAGCAGGCGGATGACGGTGCACTCCATGTAGACGTCAAAGCCCATCTGCACGCCGCGGTCCTGCAACGTGCGGATCATCTCGAGCCCCGTCCGATCGCCGACGTGGCAGAGGCGCTTGAAGCTATGGCCCCCGAACGCCCGCTGGAGGATGTCGCCTGTGGGAGTGCGGTCAAAGAGCGCACCCCATTGTTCGAGCTCACGTACGCGGTCGGGTGATTCCTGAGCATGCAGCTGGGCCATGCGCCAGTTGTTTAGGAGTTTGCCGCCGCGCATAGTGTCGCGGAAGTGCGTCTTCCAGGTGTCGGCCTTGTCCACGTTGGCCATGGCCGCAGCGATGCCTCCTTCAGCCATCACCGTGTGTGCTTTGCCCAACAGAGACTTGGATACAACGCCGACTCGAGCGCCTTGGCCCAGCGACTCAATGGCCGCGCGCAATCCCGCGCCTCCGGCGCCGATGATCAGCACGTCGTGTTCGTGAGTTTCGTACTTGGTCAGATCAGTCACAGAATTCTCAGGTCCTTGATTGCGCCGCTAGCCACTAGGCGGATGTAAAAGTCGGTCAGCCCCACCGAGAACAGACTCACCCAGGCAAACAGCATGTGATGTTCGTTGAGAAAGCTGGTCTTTTTCCACAGTCCGTGGCGCGTGCGGTTGAAGGCCGTGCAGGAGAAACAGTCCAGCTTTCCGCCAATCAGATGCCGCCAGGAATGGCAGGAAAACGCATAGACGCTCAACAATACGACGTTGATCAGCATCACGAGCGATCCCAGACCGATGTAAAGCCGACCTTCGTACCAGAAAGCGTGTATGGCGTCATACCAAAGGAAACAGAGGAAAATCACCGCGCCCAGAAATAAATAGCGATGGAGATTTTGCAATACGAAGGGGAACTTGGTTTCACCGCGATAGTTGCGATGCGTCGGCTCGCCCACCGCGCAGGCCGGGGGATCAAAGAAGAAAGCACGATAATAGGCCTTGCGGTAGTAATAGCAGGTCAGGCGGAAGCCGAGAGGAAACGCCAGGATGAGCAGCGCCGGCGAAAGCGGCCACCAATGATGATCGGGGTCAATTAGCGGGGAATAAAACGGAGAGAGGTAAGGGCCCCATTCGTAAAACTTGCCTTCAAAGGCGCGCAACGTAGCGTAGACTCCGAAGCCGCCGAGGATCGTGATCACTGGAATGGCTTCCACCCACCACGCATCACGCCGCAGCGTACTGCCCAATCCACTTCCGAGTGCCGAGCTTCTGCTGCTATCAGCCAAACCGCACCTCCAAGGTATTCAACGGTCGCGTTCCAACGATCCCTGACCCTTGAGAAGCGGACTGGCGGGGTAGAGGGAATTTTGAAAACCCATCAGTGTAACAAATGATTGCAAGGAACGGGATCGTCGAGAGTCATGGGTGCTGATCTTTAGATCAGTACCGAGTCATGGGCGTCGCGCCGCTACTACTCTCGGTATGCCTTGCAAGTCAGGAGTGACACGCACATCTTCCCATCCGGCCAGAAGTTCTTTCACGCTGTCCTCCGCCGAGAACCCGATCTCGGTCACAAACCAGCCTCTGGACTTAAGAGCGGCTTGCGCTTGTGGAATCAGGCGGGCGTAGACATCGAGGCCACGTTCGCCGGAGAAGACAGCAATTCGCGGTTCATACTCCCGGACTTGACGCTGCACTTTGTCGGCTTCGAGCTCGCCAACGTAGGGAGGATTGGAGACCACAAAATCGAAGATGTCCTTGGGGTACGCTGCGAGCAGGTCGGACTTCCGGAAACGGATCCGGGAGTCCATGGCAAAGCGCGCGGCATTGACGGTGGCAATCTCCAGGGCTTCGGGAGAAATATCCGTCGCATGGACCTCGGCTCGCTGCAGTTCACTCGCCAGAGCCAAGGCAATGCAACCCGAGCCGGTGCCGACATCGACGAGCCGTAGTCTTCCGGCGGGATCCAAGGGGTACTCCTTCAGCAGGTCGAGCACGGTTTCGACCACGTGCTCGGTCTCGGGGCGGGGGATCAGAACAGCAGGCGAGACCAGCAAGTCAAGCCCCCAGAATTCCTGGTGTCCGGTGATGTATTGCGTCGGGCATCCCTGCGCGCGCTCGCTGATCACCTGGTCATAGCGGTACTGCTGTTCGGCGCTCAGCTCGCGCTCGGGATGTGCGTAGAGATAGGCGCGCTCGCGTCCCAGTATAAACATCATCAGAAGCTCGGCGTTGAGCCGGGGCGAGGGAACGTCGTTGGCAACGAGGAGTTCGTAAGCCGCGTCGACGGCGGACTTGAGTTGCATATGCGCCCCGGGGTTCGGGGAAGTCTATCAGGATCAGCGGAGGACTGCAGCCCGGTGGGCCTTAAGTAGAGTCGTCCCAGATGGAGGGCCGGCGAGCCACCTACGCTATGACGTCGGCCTGCTGCTTGAGTTTCTCCGCCTGGTAATGGGTGATTAAGGCATCGACGATGGACTGGAGTTTGCCGTCCATCACATCCCCGAGTTGGTGCAGGGTCAGCCCGATGCGGTGGTCGGTCATGCGGTTCTGCGGGAAGTTGTAGGTGCGGATCTTTTCGCTGCGATCGCCTGACCCCACCATGGCCTTCCGTTCCTTGGCCAGCGCGGTTTGCTGCTTTTCCATCTCCATCTCGTAGAGACGGGCGCGGAGCACGCGCATGCCTTTCTCGCGGTTCTTGATCTGCGACTTCTCATCCTGGCAGCTCACCACGGTGTTGGTCGGCAAATGAGTGATGCGGACGGCGGAGTAGGTCGTGTTTACGGACTGTCCGCCGGGCCCCGAGGAACAAAAGGTATCGATGCGTAGGTCCTTGGCTTCGATCTTCACATCCACGTCTTCGGCTTCGGGCAGCACCGCGACTGTGACCGCCGACGTGTGCACCCGTCCCTGTTGCTCGGTCTTAGGTACACGCTGCACACGATGCACGCCGCTCTCATACTTCATGCGGGAGAACACGCCCCGGCCTTCGATGATGGCGATCACTTCCTTCATTCCGCCGACCCCGGATTCTGAAGTGGAGAGAACTTCGACCTTCCATCCCTGGGATTCGGCATAGCGCGTATACATGCGGAAAATCTCGGCCGCAAAAAGCGTGGCTTCGTCGCCGCCCGTGCCAGCGCGTATTTCGAGCACCACGTTCTTCTCGTCGTTGGGGTCTTTCGGGACCAGTAACAGTTTGAGCTCAACTTCGTTGGTCGCGATCCGGGCTTCCAGACGCGTGAGCTCTTCCTGAGCATAGGCGCGCAGCTCGGGGTCAGACTCCTCCGCGATCATCGACTTGCTCTCCTCGATCCCGCGCTGCAAGTCTTTGTATTCGCGATACTTATCGACAATCTGGGCAATCTCGCTGTGGGCCTTGGCAGTCTTCTGGTAGCGAGCCGAGTCGCCGATGACTTCAGGCGACGCCAGAGCGTGGGTCAACTCCTCGTACTTGGCCTCGATTTGGTCTAAACGCTCAAACATACGTGTCACTCCATTGTAGCCGGAGTTGGATGGGGCCGGAACCGTCCCCACGCGAAAGCAAAAGAGCCTTCGTCGCAGATGAACGCAGATAGGAAAGCGGAGTCCGGCTTGAGCTATGCTAATGCTGGGTGGCAAGTTGCTGACTGCCTTCCTAGGCAATCACCAGTTCGCCGCCGTTCTTCTTCTCGACTTCCATGGCTTCTTCGAGGGCCTTAATGGCGCACTCCACCTGATCGTCCGACGGAGGCTGCGTGGTGATGCGCTGCAGCCAGAGTCCGGGCTTGGTCATCAGGGCAAACAGCGAGCGGCCGTGCCTGGCAGAGAAGCGGATGATCTCGTACGACACCGAAGCGATCACTGGAAGGAAAATCACGCGCAGGGCGAACTTGGCCCAGAAGGTCTGGAGCGGGATCGCGGCATAGACGAATATGCAAATCAGCATGATCGTCATCAAGAAGCTGGTGCCGCAGCGTGGATGGTAGGTGGAATACTTCTGCGCGTTGCTCACACTGGTCATGCCGTGATCTTCATAGGCAAACACCGTCTTATGCTCGGCGCCATGATAGTGGTAAATCCGTTTGATGTCCTTGAACAGCGAAAGCCCCCAAACAAAGAGCAGGAACAAGGCGATGCGGATGATGCCGTCCACTAAATTGAAGGCAAAGTTGTTGCCAAGTACGGACCAATGGCGCTTAAGACCCGTGGCCGCAGCCAAAGGAATGAACTTGTACATAAAGATGAAGAATGCAAGCGAGAAGATCATGCTGCCGATTACCGCCCAGTTGCCGAGCTCCGGTGCTTTGACCGGCTTTGTCTCCGCGACCGCGGAAACTGATGAGGTTGTGGCCTGGTCGGTTTGGGCTGCGTCTTCCTGCGCTTTCGCCGTTGCGTTTTTGGCTTCTTCTTCGGCGATGCCGGCGAGTCCCACGTTCAGCGAAAATCTGGAGGCGACAAATCCCAAACGCATGGCTTGGCCGAGAGTGACCAGCCCGCGAATGAAGGGCCATCCCATCCACTTGTGCTTTTCCGAGGGCCGCCGTAGTGAAGCGGAGTGGGTGGTGATCTCGCCGGAAGGTTTGCGGATGGCAATTCCCCAGGCGTGCGGAGAACGCATCATGACACCCTCGACCACGGCCTGGCCGCCAACCAGGGTGGTTTCCTCACCGCTTTCAAGCGCGGGAAGCAGCTGCAATGTCACGAGAAAACGCAGGATTTGACGCCAATACTTCATGGATATTCCTATTAGATGATGAATGCCGGGCCCGCGGCTCGAGTGTTTTATAGCAGCGCGGCAGGGGCCTGTCAAAAGACATTTTATGCTGTCTAGAGGCAAAAAAAGCGGAAACAATAGTAAGAACTGAGGGACTAAGGTGAAAGTCCACCGCGAGCAGAACTATGCAACAGCTTGCTGAAACCTGTGAGGCGGCAGCCGCCACTTCCAAAAAGACCGAGAAAATTGGCTTGGTGGCGGACTACTTCCGCTTGCACCCAGTGGCAGCGCCTCAGGCTGCCGTGTTTCTATCCGGCCGCGCTTTCCCTGCCTGGGAAGAACGAACGTTGCAAGTCGGCGGAACCTTGTTGTGGCGCACCGTGGCCGAGCTGTCGGCAAAAGGCGAGATCGCCATGACCGCAGCCTATCGCAGGTATGGCGATCTGGGATCGGCAGCTCAGGAGCTGCTCGAAGCCAAAGCTCCACCTAAGAGCTCGCTCCGCGTAGCCGACGTGGCTGCGGCCTTCGACGAACTAGCCCGTACTTCCGGCGTTCGGCCGAAAGCGCACTTGGTCAAAGACCTCCTCGGCCGCGCCACCGCTTTGGAGGCTAAGTACATCATCAAGATCATCGGCGGCGACCTGCGCATCGGCCTGCGCGAGAGTCTTGTCGAAGAGGCGATCGCCAAGGCTTTCGGCGAATCGCCGGCCGCCGTGCAGCGAGCCAACATGCTGCGGGGCAGCATCGCCGAGACTCTGGAACTCGCGGCCGCTCACTCGCTCTCGAGCGCGCACATGCGATTGTTTCATCCACTGGGCTTCATGCTGGCCAGCCCTGTGGCCGATGCGGAAGAGGCCCTCACCTATTTCTCTCGCGCCGCTCTCGAAGACAAGTTTGACGGAGTACGCGCTCAAGCCCATTGCGGCGGCCACGCGGACGATCGCGTCCGCATTTTCTCCCGGACGCTTGATGAAATCAGCGGATCGTTCCCCGAGCTTGCCCCGGCGCTCCGCGCCTTCCCTGATCCGGTTATCCTGGACGGCGAGATCCTGGCCTGGAACGCCGACGACGGTCACGCGTTGCCGTTCTCTGCGCTTCAGCAGCGACTGGGACGCAAACTCGTGTCGGAAGAACTCGCCCGCGAGATTCCGGTGATCTACATCGTGTTTGACGCACTCTACGCGGGTGGCGAGCTGATCATCGATCGGCCGCTTGAAGCCCGGCGGAAGATTATCGAGGAGGTCTTTCGTTCAGTGCCCGAAGGCGGCTTTATCGCGGACGCGAGCGTCGCCGCGCCTCGGCAAAGCAAGCTGACCTTCGACTCTGTGCGGTCCGCGGCAACGGGCTTGCCGCGGGTGATGCTATCTGCGTCACGGATGGCAGCCGATGCTGCAGAGGTTGAAGAAGCCTTCTTGGCCGCCCGCCATCGGGGCAACGAGGGCCTGATGATCAAGGACCTCGACTCGCCCTACTCCCCCGGACGACGTGGCAAGTCATGGCTGAAGCTCAAGCGCGAGCTGGCTACGCTCGACGTGGTGGTCACCGCCGTGGAGTGGGGACATGGCAAGCGCGCGCGCCTGCTTAGCGATTACACGTTCGCGGTCCGCGACGGCGACCAACTGCTGGACATCGGCAAAGCATATTCGGGGCTGACTGATGCCGAGATCGCGGAGATGACTCCGTGGTTTCTCGAACACACGCTCGAAGACCGGGGCTTCCGGCGCACGGTCGAACCCAGGACCGTACTCGAAGTGGCTTTCAACAACATGACCCGCTCGGACCGGCACTCGAGCGGATTCGCGCTGCGTTTTCCACGCATTGTGCGACTGCGTCCCGACAAACCGCCGGAGGAGATCGACACGCTCAAGACGGCTGAAGAGATTTTTGAAAAGCAATCGAAGCGCGGCAAGGCGGGCTAACTGTACAGCGTGGTCGGTAACAAAAATGTCGCTCGAGGTTAGCTGGGATCGGCGAAGCGGTCTGACCGTCCTACGGTTCCCACGGGCACCACGCAACCAGGATGGATGGTGCACAGCGCGTTTTCAAACTGGATGGTGGTGTGGTGAATGTGGAAGCGGCTGGCCAGAAGTTCGGTCACCCGACGCAGAATCTCTTCGCACTCGGAGATAGGCATGTCGGCGATGCGTACGTGGCAGGAGAGGGCGTGGTTGTCCGAGCCGATGCTCCAGACGTGGACGTCATGTACGTCGTCAACGCCCGGCAACTCGCACAGATTGAGGACGATCTGGTGCACAGAGATTCCTGCCGGAGCGCCTTCGAGCAGGATGTTCAAGGTCTCACGGATGATGCCGAGCGAGGACCACAGGATCAGACAGCCGATCCCGATGGAGAGCGCCGGGTCGATCCAGTGACGCCCCGTCAGCAGAATACCCCAGCCACCGGCAATCACGGCGGCGGTGGAGAACGTATCGCCGAGCTGATGGATGAAGGCGCTGCGAATGTTCACGTCGTGCGCCTCGCGAAACAGGAACCAGGAGATGGTCCCGTTCATCAGCAGCCCCGCGGCCGCCACCCAGATCATGACCGTCGCGTGAACCTCGACCGGGTGCGTCAAGCGGAGTACCGCTTCATAGAGGATGTAGAACGAAATCGCCACCAATGTTAGAGCGTTAATGAACGCTGCCACCACGCCGGCGCGATGGTAGCCGTATGTCTTGGTCATGCTCGGCGGACGTCCCTGGATGAAGACCGCCACCCAGGAGAGAAGCAGCGCTAGCAGGTCCGTGACGTTGTGTCCGGACTCGGAGAGCAGAGCCAGACTGTGCGCGCGGAGCCCCGCCACCAAGGTCACCAGAACGTATACCAAGGTGGCTAGCAGCGAGTAGCGCAACGCCCGGGAGCTTGCAGGGGGGTGATGGGGATGGGAATGCGCGTGGGACCGCTCGCCGTGCATATTCTGAGTGTACCGCCTCTCATCCGACATAGGAAACCCGAAGGTTCACGTTGGCAGGTTGCTACCCAACCTGAGCACCCGGGAACTCCTAGGGCCGTCGCCTCTAAAAACTGGCCGCTTAGCGTGCCGCGGAAACAACTTCGTGAATCTAAGCAGAGGAGCAGGCGCGCAGTTCTGGCGGCTTGACGCTTAGGTGGCCAGAAGCTTAGAGCACGTGAAATGTGCGTCCGAGGGGAAACGGCGGAAAGCATAGCTCACCGGGAAGACCCCGCGAGGATCTCATGAAGACAATCGAGAGCGTAGTGCTGATGATCTTGCTGATGCCGCTGGGCCTCGCGGCCCAGGCGCCGGAGAGCGCGCCGAAACCAACTGCCGCCGCGCAGGTGCCCGACACAGCGACAAAACCCGATGTCGCGGCCCAGGATGTCGCGCCGAAGTCTGATGCCGCGACCCAGGCTGAAAAATCGGCAACCGACCCCGCAACAGTCTCCACGTCTGCCTCCGCTTCCGCTTCCTTTAGTCCCCTACCTGGCGATGCCACCACTTCGAGCGTCATCCCTGCGGCCAACACCGAGCTACAGTTAGAGATTCAGGAAGCGCTGAGGAGAGATCCGTCGCTATTGAAATGCAGCGTGATTGTAGCCGCCTCGGGGGAGGGGATCGATCTCACAGGAAACGCCGCCAGCAGCCGGGAAAGGTTGGCCGTGTGGAGGCTGGCGGAGTCTTATGCTCGCGGGACGAAGGTGGTAAATCACATCACGGTCAACCCGCAGGCTGGCAGCCCAACACCTGCCTCACATCCTGACAACGCTCCTCCCGCGTCTAATCCTGCACCCTCCAGCGCCTCACCGGGCGGCCATGATTGGCGATGATGTCGGCGGGAAAAGATCTCTGATCCGGCAGCTTCGTGGTCTTCACGGTTGTTCCAATTTGCCGCAGCGGCGGTTACGGCATTCAACCAGCGAAAGCAAGAACGGGCTGTGCCGCTACTCCTTCCAGACGGAGCAACTTTTCCTTGATCTCCAAACCGCCGCCGTACCCGGTAAGCTTGCCGTCGGAACCTACGACCCGATGGCAGGGAACGATGATGGCTACCGGGTTCCGGTGATTGGCTTGTCCCACCGCGCGAAAGGCTGTCGGACGTCCCACGTTGTGGGCAAGCTCACCGTAGGTACGCGTGGAACCGTACGGAATCTTGCGCAACGCCTGCCAGCAGGCTCGTTGAAAAGCGGTTCCTTGCAAATCCAGCGGACAGCTGAAATCGCGCAGTGAACCGTGAAAATATTCACTCAATTGCACTGCATAGAGTTCAAGTTGCGCGGGCGATTCGGTCCAAACTTCACCATCGCGCGCCGGAAGCGATTGCCCGCGATCAAACATCAGCTGCTGCAGACCTCTCTCGGAGGCCGCCAGCAACAGCGGTCCAACCGGAGATGGCATGCGTCGGTACCAGATATTTGTTTTCACCAACAGACAAATACTAGCAGTAAATACGCTCCAGCAGAACCAGGACCTTACAACACGCGACATTCCATGCACATCTACTCCAACACTGCCGCCAGAACAACGGCGTCGCTGGCAAACTGAGAGCATCGGGTCAAATCAGCAAGGTGGAGCTTGCAGTCAGCCAGCACATCCCTGATCGCGACGGCACAACGCTTTGCATAATTCTTAGGTTGAGGGTTCCTGGGTTCCATGGGTCTCGGTGACACAGCAGTAAGCGCTATTCAATCCGCTGCTCTTCGCTGTTCGAAAATCGCTCCTCTTGCGTCTCCTTTCTTCGCCGCGCCTGGCTCACATCGACTTCAGGATGGGGGCAGGTGACCATGGAGATCCGCGCACTGATCCTGGTGAATTCGGCGACCTCGCAAACACATTTTCCGGCGGCTCCTCTGGCGTTGCTTGATGTCGCCGGCCGCAGCGCGCTCGACCGCTTGTGCGAACGCTTGCAACTCCAGGAGGTCTCGCGCGTCACGGCGATTATCGAACAAGGAGATCCTGAATTGGCCCGGCCCGCGGCTTGGCTACCTCCCGGACTCGAACACCAGACCGTACCGGCCGACCGGTTCTGGCGAACCAGCGAGAACGCCTTCAACGATCTTGGACAAGGCAGCACCGATGTGGTGCTCCTGATCCGCCTCGGCGCTTATCTCGAGCTCGATGTTGAGAAGCTGGTGCAATGTCACCTAGAAGGACAGCGTCGCGTGACCCGTGCCATGCGCGAGCGCTCGCCTCTCGATGTGTTCTGCGTGTACGGCTCGCGCCGCAATGATGCTGCTTCGATTTTTCGCAGCCGGTTCGGCAGCTGCCGCGGCGATTGGACGCCCTTCCCCCACGAAGGCTATTGGAACGCGCTCGGCGACTCGCTCGATCTGCGCCAGTTCGCCATCGATATGTTGACCCTGAAGACGGAGACGCGTCCGTCAGGAAAGGAGATTAGGCCAGGCGTGTGGGTAGCTCCACAGGCCGCGATCGAAAAAGGTGCGCGCCTGGTAGCGCCCGCGTTTGTCGGCAGCTCGGCACGAATCCGCGCCGGCGCCGTGGTGACTCGCTGCACCACCATCGAGCACCACGCCGAGGTGGACTGCGGCACGGTGGTGGAAAACTCAACCTTGCTCCCCTATTCCTCAGTCGGGGCTGGGTTGGATCTGGCTCACTCCGTTGCCGGCATGGGACAGATCGCCAACTTGCGCCGCGGCGCGACCGTGGAGGTCTCAGACGCTTCTTTGTTCGGCCTTGTTTCGGCCAATGGAGGACGCAAGTTCTGGAGCTCGGCGAGCCAATTTCCCCGGAGGTTATGGCAGGCAATTTCTCAGCCGCCGGATTCGACCTTGCCTCCGGACCGCGAAGAAGCCGAAAGAACTGCTGTGTCGGTGTTGACCGAGCCCACTGCAGATGACAAGGCGGCGGGCGAATTTGCGCCCAGCCTAGCGGTCGCGACGAGAAGGTATGGCAACCAATAGCAGACCGGTGGTGGTCAGGAGAATGCCGCAACGGCTCAACCTGCGCGCAGCGCGCGAATTCTTGCATGAACTGCAGCCGCTTCTGGGAGTGGACCGCCCGCAGCTAGTGTTCGACCTTTCCCAGGTGCAGCAGCTCGATGCTGCCGGGGTAGAGATGCTGCTCTACTGTATGTCGGAAGCCCACAAACGCGATGGCGATCTCAAACTGGCAGCGCTCTCCCAGGAAGCCGCGGTTATGCTGGAACTGACGCGCACTGAACGCCTCTTTGAGATCTATGAAACTTCCACGGATGCTGTGCGCAGCTTCAGCGGCTTCCTGCCCAACGCCATGCGGCAACAGCTCCTGCACGAGAAGCGCTCGATCCCGCCGATAGCGGCCTGAACAACCACGCAAGATGACGCCACAGGACACCATTGCGACTATTTCAGAGAAGCCGAATTTCCTGCTGGCTGTGGCCGCGCACCTGCGCCGCAAGGACGCCAAGGCCGCGGTATTGAACGGCAGCATCATCATGCTGCTGAGTTCGTCGCTCGTCAGCGGCTTGAACTTTCTTTACAACGTGGCGATGGCGCGGATGCTCGGCCCATCAAAGTTTGGTCACGTCACCGCGTCGGTGACGCTGCTCATGTTGGCTTCGGCCGTGACCCTGTCATTTCAACTGGTGTGCGCCAAGTTTGTGGCGCGCAACCAAACTGCAGGGGCCAAAGCCGCGGTGTATCGATCGCTGCTGGGTAAGGCCTGGATGCTTAGTTTGGCCTTGGGAGGTGGCTTGGCTGCAAGTCGCGGACTAGTCGCGAGCTATCTACACATCCCCGACCCCGCAGTCCTAGCAGTGCTCGCCGTCGGGATCGCTGTGTACGTTCCCGTAGGAGTACGTCGCGGAGCCATGCAAGGTCTCTGCTCCTTCCGACGTTTGAGCGCCAGCTTCATCATAGAAGCCTTTACTCGTCTAGCCTGTGGAGTGGCGCTGGTGGCAGCAGGCTACGGTGTCTTGGGAGCGGTGGGCGCAATCTCGGCGGCGGTGGTTGCAGCCTACTTCCTGGCTCCTCTGGGACCGGAGATGCGGGTACGCAGCGAGAAGAGCTCTCCGGCCTCGTTCGGGGAGGGGTTTCAGGCCATCGTGTTCTTCGTCGGTCAGGTCATCATCAATAACATCGACATCCTGTTGGTGAAGCACTTCTTTACCCCCGAGCTTGCCGGACTCTATGCCGCGGTGGCGCTCGTAGGACGCCTCCTATATTTCGCCTCCTGGTCCGTGGTGAGCGCCATGTTCCCAATCAGCGCCGCACGTCCCCAGGAGGAAAACCACGAGGTGGTCTACTGGCCGCTCTTGACCGTGCTGGGGATGACGTTAGGTTTTGTGTTCACTCTCAGCTTTTTCCCACACTTTGTGATCCACACGATCTTTGGCGTCGAGTTCCACCAGGGGGAACCCCTACTTGCGCTCTACGCCGTTTCCGCCGGGCTCTACTCGTTGAGCGTGGTGCTGATGACCTACGAAATGTCGCGCCGGATCGCCAACACCGGCTGGCTGCAGCTGGTTTTCAGCGGCGTGCTGGTGCTGGCCATCAGCGCTTACCATAACAGCTTGCACCAGGTCATTGCTGTCCAGATTGTATTAATGGCGGTGATGCTGGCTCTGGTGCTTTTTCCGTTTGCGCGTCGTCTGCGGGCGCCGACCCCGGAGGCCGTATGAGGAGAATGGCCCGGATCACCGAGGCCGAAGTGATTGCCGAATTCCTGAAAGGCGAGTTCTATCATCGCGAGTACGACCGTGACCGCGCCTTCTTCGAAGCTATTGTCTTCGATCCCCATCTCACCGATCCGGCGGAGAATGCGCTGCGCCGGGCCCTGCTGTTTCGCCGTCGCGGGACCATGTGGCGCGAACTGCCTCCGGACACCCAATGGTGGGAGATCGAGTTGGAGCCCGAAGACCTCGACCGCGTCACGGTCTTCCCGCGGGCTCAGTGGCGTAGCATTGCTCAAGGCAATTTCCGGGCGATGCACGTGGCCGAGTTGATCCATCGCCAGTTCGATCCGGCTCGTCCCGGCAACCTTGCCGCCAAGATCCACAACTTGCGCACGCTGATGCGCAGTGAGGGGCCGCGGTCTACCATCCTGCTGATTGGCATCGACGAGACGCGGCCGGCTACGTTGCTGGAAGGCAATCACCGTTTCGTCGCTTCACTGTTATTGCCCCGAGAGATTATGCTGCGCCGGCTGAGAGTGGCTTGCGGTTTCTCTCCGTCCATGGATACCTGCTGCTGGTATAAGACCACCGTATTCAACCTGGCGCGGTACGTGAAAAACCGCATCATACATTCTTTAGGCAGAGACACTGACTTCAGGCGTCTTGCCACAACCCCCCGCAGCCGCGCCGTGGAAGTCTCCGACACCGCCGGAGTCCCGACGGCAAAGACGGAATAGGTGCGCCCAATGAGCACGAAAGAACGCGTCCCTCGAGGTTCTATGAAAATCCCGCAGAGCACCCCTACCCTTCTGAGCCTGGCCGTGGCGGCCACGTTCTGTTTTTCGCCCGCAACATGGGCGCAAAGCGCAGGCCAGTCGCAGAATCCACAAAACCCGCCGCCCCTGGCTCCGGTCGCGCAGTCGAGTGCACAAGCGAATACATCTCTTGCTCCGCAAGACCAGCAGAAGCCGCGCACGGGCGGCACCACCGTGGATCCGTCGCAAGCACCGCTGCAGCCGGTGACCACATACCCGGATGCCGCGGGAAACCCGCAACTGCAGGCTCCGACAACGCAGCCTCAATCCACATCTGCCAGCCAATCGCAGGCGCCAGGGCAACAAACTGAACCCCAAGGCTCCGCGACCGCTGAAAAGGTGCCCACGGCAGGAGGTGCCGCCGCCAAACCCGCAGGCGCAGCCATTGCCCCGGCCAAGCAGCGTCAGGCCCGCTCGCTGTTGATCAAGATGGGCGCCGTCGTCGCCGGTGCTGTGGCTGCTGGAACCATCTACGCGTTGAGCAAAGGGACACCATCCACGCCTCCAGGCTCAACCAGTCCGAGCGCGGTGCAGAAGAGGTAACACTGAAAACGCATGGCGGACCTCTCTTATCAAAAGCCGTTGCTCATCACCTTCTCCGGAGTGGATGGCTCAGGTAAGTCCACGCAGATTGCCGGCCTGCAATCCGCGCTGCATGCGGCCGGGCTCCGCACCCGTCGGCTCGCGTTCTGGGACGACGTGGTGGTGGGCGCGAAATCCCGCGAAGGGTTCGTGCACAAGGTCTACAAGAGCGAGAGCGGCATTGGAGCGCCCGGCAAGCCCGTCAAGCGGCGCGACAAGAACATGCGCGGCTGGCATCTCACGTGGTCGCGACACGTGTTGTATCTCATGGACGCTATCCGTCTGAGCTACGTAGTTGCTGCGGAGCAAATGAAGGTCGGCGTGGACGTGGTGATCTTTGATCGTTATATCTACGATGAGCTGGCCAACCTGAACCTCGTGAATCGTTTCACCCGCTGGTTCGTCACTCGTCTGATTCGCCTGGCGCCTCAACCCGATCTGGCTTTCCTGCTTGACGCTGATCCGGCTGCAGCCTATGCCCGCAAGCCTGAATATCCCGTGGATTTTATGCAGAAGTGCCGCGTCTCTTATCATGACCTCGCGCGCTTGCAGGGGACCTTGCGCGTAATTCCCGCGCTGGAGCTGCCACAGGCCAAGCTGGCGGTGCTCAGAATCGCGGAACAGAGCCTGGCCGAGCGCGGGCGCTTTGTGAATTTGGTGCCGGACAACTTGTCATTGGCCTAGAAGGACTTTTAAAGGTTCCCGGCTCAGCCGACAATCGGAGTTTCAGGCCTCTGTTGTTGCCTTTGTGGCCGCGCCGCTTCTATGCCGCCCGAACAGATACACGACTCCGATCAGCGAAGCCGTCAGGATCACCGAGATCAACACGTAGTGCAGCGGATGGCGCAAATAGCGCAAGAAGTGCCGTCCGTAATGCGCGGCCACGAGGCACAATAAGCCGTAACGCACGAGACGCCCGCAGAGCGCGGCAGTCATGAAACTCTTGCGCGGAACCTCGAATGTACCTGCCACCACGAAGAACCAGGGAGTGGGGAACGGCGGAGGCGCTATGGCGGAAACAAAGATGGCGCCGAAGCTGTGATGCTCCACGGCCTGCTGGATTTTCTTCAGCCGCTTGCTTCCGATCTTCTGCTCAATCCAAACGGACTCCACCTTCTTGCCCATGCGGTACATCAGGACGGCGCCGATACATGATCCGACGGAACTCATCAGCGCGTAATACCACCACAGCTTGGGATCGCCAACCGCCAGCCAGGCGGTCAGCAGATCTAGGCTGCCGAACGTGGGGATGATTGAGCTGTCGAGAACGGCCAGAGGCACTAAAGCAACGCCGCCAAAATGACGCACCAACGTGAGCGACGTGGAAGGCGCGGCCTTCCTTGCGGCCTGCTTTGCGGCCTGGAACACCAGCGCTGCCGACGCTTGCGAGAATTTTGCACTGAACATCATCGGTCTTAGGCAATTATGATGCCTGCGATTGGCACCGATGTCACTCGCCCCAAAACGATTCTTGCGAGTACTTAACCAGAGCCCCCCAACCCCCCAATCTTGGCGATTGTAGAGATTCCGCTATACTCAGCCTTCAGCCAAAGGAGAACCCGTCCATGAAGGTCCGCTCTCTCGCGCTCGTTCTCGCCTTTGTATGCTTTGCCACCGCTTCCTCTCGCGCCGACGACTTCGACTCCAAAGTGAAGCAGGGCTATGTGGACTCGAACGGAGTCAAGATTCATTACGCGGCGATCGGCAGCGGACCGCTGATCGTGATGATCCACGGCTTCCCCGACTACTGGTACACCTGGCGCAAACAGATGCAGGGTCTTTCCGAAAGATATCAGTGTGTGGCCATCGATCAGCGCGGCTACAACCTGAGCGACAAACCGGAAGGCGTCGAAAATTACGCAGTACCGCTCCTGGTCGGCGACGTGATTGCCGTGATCAAGCACTTTGGCAAAGACAAAGCCATCATCGTCGGCCACGATTGGGGCGGAGTCGTGGCCTGGCAACTGGCGTTGAACGCACCGCAGTTCGTGGATCGGTTGATCATTCTCAACCTGCCGCATCCGCGCGGTATCATGCGCGAGCTGGCTCATAACCCCAAACAGCAGGCCGCCAGCGAGTACGCGCGCAACTTCCAGAAGGAAGGCGCAGAGACCATGGTCAAGCCGGAGCAGCTTGCCTTCTGGGTGACAGATCCTGAGGCGAAGCAGAAATACATCGAGGCGTTTCAACGCTCAAGCATCAAGGCCATGCTCAGTTACTACAAAGCTAATTTTCCTAAACAGCCGTACACGGAAGATCCGTCGCCGGTGGTGAAGACGCAGATGCCGGTCCTGATGTTCCACGGTCTTAAAGATCCCGCGTTGCTCTCCGACGCTCTCAACAATACCTGGGACTGGATGGGCAAGGATCTCACACTGGTGACGATCCCTGACGCCGGCCACTTCGTGCAGCAGGACGCCGCCGATTTAGTGACGCGCATGATGCGGGCCTGGCTGGATCGCTAAAACCGCGCTCGCGATCCCGAATCATGATCGTCGCGCAGCAGCGTGATTGTCCGATGTACCCCCGTCAAAGGGAAACAAAACTGCAACCTTGCCGATCTAATGCAAAGACCGATTGGACAGGCAGCGATAGCGATTTCTCGCTGCTCTCGGAGTTTCAGCTGTTCTTCTTCGTCACCATTGCCGGCGGAATCAGTGCTTCCAGCGGCACAAACTCCGTAGGATAGATGCCGGTGTAGCACGAAGTACAGTAACTCGTCTTCTCGCCTTCGGCGCAGGCATCGCGCAGGCCTTTGAGCGAAAGATAGGCAAGCGAATCGGCGCCGATGTAGTCGCGAATCTCGTCCACCGATTTATTGGCCGCGATGAGATGGCTCTTCTCGGGCGTGTCTACGCCGTAGTAGCAGGGAGAAATGGTGGGTGGGCAGGAGATGCGCATGTGTACCTCGGGGGCGCCGGCATCGCGCACCATGCGCACGATTTTGCGGCTGGTGGTGCCGCGAACGATGGAATCGTCGATCAGCACCACCCGTTTGCCGGCCAGAAGGCTGCGCACCGGGTTGAGTTTGAGCTTGACGCCGAAGTCGCGCACCCGTTGCTCCGGCTCGATGAAGGTGCGGCCTACGTAATGATTGCGGATCAGGCCGAAGCGAAACGGCAAGCCAGATTCGGCGGCATAGCCCAGCGCCGCAGTCACGCCGGAATCGGGTACGGGGACAACGATATCGGCTTCGACCGGCGCTTCCTTCGCGAGCTGGCGCCCCATGGCCTCTCGGCTAGTCTGCACGGGACGCCCGAAGACCACGCTGTCTGGACGCGAAAAGTACACGTGCTCGAAGATGCAGCTCGATTGCTTCATCTCTGCTGCGAAGAAGCGTGAAGAAATTCCTTCCGGCCCTACCACGACCATCTCGCCGGGCTTAACATCGCGTTCGAAGATAGCGCCGATCAGGTCGAAAGCGCAGGTTTCCGAAGCGAACACAATCGTGTCTCGCTCCGAGCCGGCTCCGTTACGGATGCGGCCCATGGAGAGCGGGCGGAACCCGCGGGGATCGCGGACGGCGAAAATGCGGTCACGGGTCATCAGGACAAGTGAAAACGCGCCCTCAATGCGGCGTAGGGCGTCGCACACGGCTTCGGGAAGCGTATGCTCCTTCGACTGCGCGATCAGGTGCACGATCACTTCGGTATCGCTGGTGGTCTGAAAAATCGAGCCGTGGGATTCTAGGCGTGCGCGTATCTCCCAGGCGTTGACCAGGTTGCCGTTGTGGGCCACAGCGATCATGCCTTTGTTGCAATCCACCATGATGGGCTGGGCGTTGAGCACGGCGGAATCGCCGGTGGTGGAGTAACGAGTGTGCGCGATGGCCAGGCTCCCAGGTAGTTTGGCTAAGACTTCCTCAGTAAAGATGTCGGCCACCTGTCCCATGGCTTTGTGGACGTGCATGCGCCCGCCATCCGACGCGACAATCCCCGCCGACTCCTGCCCGCGGTGCTGCAACTGATGCAAACCCAGGTAAGCCAGCGTGGAAGCCTCGGAGTGATTATGCACGGCGACCACACCACATTCATCTTTGAATTTGTCAAAAGCCATGGGTACCCTCAGCTCTTTTGCAAGGTCTCAGGAACCAAATGTTCCGCAGTTTCCGGGTGCAGGGCCCGAACCAAAGCTCCGTCCCACTCCCGTCTCAGGTCCGACACTTGCGCGGAGACGGCAATCTTTCCGTCAACCTTGATTTCTAGCTTCTCAGGAATCGTACGTCCTATCCGCTCCGCCCTTACGCCCCATTTTAACCCTATTCTTTTGATGATCTCGGTCTTTTCCCGGTCGCAGGTAATGACCACGCTGCCGGCCTCTTCTCCAAATAAAACGGTTTCGGCGACCGATCCCTGGGAATTAAGGGTGATTTCCGCGCCTAGCCCGCCTGGGAACGCGCTTTCGGCGAGCGCCACAGCCAGTCCGCCTTCCGTGGGATCGTGGGCCGACTCGATGGCATGGCTATGAATCAGCTCGCGCAGGCACTTTTGGAGCGCCGCTTCCTGCTTGAGGTCGAGCGCAGGGGGCGAGCCCCAGATTTCGCCCAGAATTTCCTTCGCGTACTCGGAAGACCCAAACCAGACCTCTTTCTGCATGGCTTCAAAATCGGCTCTTCCCAGCAAGTAGACCTCGCGATCGAGGTTGCGGAAGTGGAAGGTCATGGCGTCATCCACGTTCTCCAGAATGCCTACCACGCCGACGACGGGCGTGGGATAGATGCCTTCGCCCAAGGTCTCGTTATACAGGCTGACATTGCCGCCGGTGATGGGCGTTTCCAGTGCTTCGCAGGCGGCGGCCAGACCATCGACAACCTGGGAGAACTGCCACATGATTTGCGGCTTCTCGGGATTGCCGAAATTTAGGCAGTTGGTGGCCGCTACCGGGGTTGCTCCGGTGCACGAGACGTTGCGCGCAGCTTCCGCCACGGCGTGGATGGCGCCCAGCTTGGGGTCGAGCCAGCACCAGCGCCCATTGCCATCGAGCGCCATGGCCAAGGCGCGCTTGCTGCCCTTGATACGCATCAGGCCGGCGTCGGCACCCGGGCCCTCGACCGTATTGGTCTGCACCATAGTGTCATACTGCTCGAAGACCCAGCGCTTGGAACAGATGTTGGGCGAAGCCAGGAGGCGCTTGAGATCGCGAGTAAAGTCGCCCACCCCGCGGAAGAAGATGTGCCCCGGTTTGCTCTTTGAGACCGGTGCCTCCCAGGGTGCAAGCGGACGGTTGTAACACGGAGCATCGTCGGTAAGTGCGGAGTTGGGGATGTCTGCGACCAGCTTGCCGTGCTCCAGCACCCGCAGTCTGCCGCCGCTGGTCACCCGACCGACGATCACCGCGTCCAGCCCCCACTTCTCGAAGACGCGCAACACCTCCTGCTCTCGGCCGCCTTCCGCTACCAGCAGCATGCGCTCTTGCGATTCGCTGAGCATGATCTCGTAGGCGTTCATGCCGGTTTCACGCTGGGGAACGCGATCCAGTTCGATCTCGATTCCGACGCCGCCACGGCCGCCCATCTCGCACGTGGAGCAGGTGAGACCGGCAGCGCCCATATCCTGAATACCAACCACTGCGCCGGTCTGCATAGCTTCCAGGCAGGCTTCGAGAAGAAGCTTTTCGAGAAACGGATCGCCCACCTGAACGTTGGGGCGCTTCTGCTCCGAGCCCTCGCTGAATTCTTCGCTGGCCATGGTGGCGCCGTGGATGCCGTCGCGACCGGTCTTCGCGCCCACGTAGATGACAGGATTGCCCTCGCCTGCGGCCCGTGCGTAGAAGATCTGGTCGCGGCGCACCAGGCCCAGGGCAAAAGCGTTGACGAGCGGGTTCTGCGAATAACAGGGTTCGAATTTAGTTTCGCCGCCGAGGTTCGGAACGCCGAAGCAGTTCGCGTACGACGCAATACCGCTGACCACGCCTTCAAGGATCGAGTGGTTCTTGTGCACCATGGTCTGATGGGTCTGGCGATCAGCCTTGATGGGACCAAAGCGCAGCGAGTCCATAACCGCCAGCGGGCGCGCGCCCATGGTGAAGATGTCGCGCAGGATTCCGCCGACGCCGGTAGCCGCACCCTGAAACGGCTCGATGAACGAAGGATGGTTGTGTGACTCGATCTTGAAGGCGCAAGCCCATCCGTCGCCGATGTCGATGATCCCGGCGTTCTCGCCTGGCCCCTGGACCACCAGCTTGCTGCGCGTCGGCAAGCGCTTCAAGTGCACGCGCGAGGATTTGTAAGAGCAGTGCTCGCTCCACATCACGCTGAAGATGCCAAGTTCTGTGAGCGACGGCTCGCGTCCGAGAGCACTTTTGATGCGTTCGTATTCTTCCGGGTTGATTCCATGTTCGGCAATGACTTCAGGAGTGATGGAAGCGGCGTGTGTGGAGGACATAAGCGGCTGACTTTATTGTCGCATGTCCTTAGAGGATCGCCACGTCTGTTTCACCCGCCTACAGTCCTTCCTTTACACTAGCAGCGGCGAGGACGACTCCTGTGCCGAGCTGCCGTGACGGGCACAGAAGGCTGGTTCTGGGGTGGAATCAGCCAAGCGGTTTAGAGCCGAGCGACAAGGGAGCAAATGAAATCCGTCATCATCGGCACGGCCGGCCATATCGACCATGGTAAGACCGCGTTGGTCAAGGCTTTGACCGGGATCGATGCTGATCGCCTCGAAGAGGAGAAGCGCCGCGGGATTACCATTGACCTCGGCTTCGCCCATCTGGAGCTCGCTGCCCCCAACGGCGAAAAGCTTCGCTTGGGCTTCATCGATGTCCCCGGACACGAGCGATTCGTGCGCAACATGCTGGCCGGTGTGGGCGGAATGGACCTGGTGGTGCTGGTGATCGCCGCCGACGAGTCCATCAAGCCGCAGACGCGCGAGCACTTCGAAATCTGCCGGCTGCTCTCCATCCCTCGCGGCATCACTGTGATCACCAAGGCCGACTCGGTCGATGAGGAGATGCTCAATGTAGTTCGGCTGGAGATCGAAGACTTCGTGCGTGGATCTTTTCTTGACTCGTCCCGCTCACCGATCGTTGCCGTCAGCGCGCTCAAGGGCACCGGTCTCGACCATCTCAAACGCGAGATCGCCTCCCTGGCTGCCGATGTCCCGGCGCGCGATACCGAAGCCTTCTTCCGCTTGCCCATTGACCGTGTCTTTTCCATGAAAGGCTTTGGCGCGGTCATTACCGGAACGCTCATCGCCGGCAAGATCAAGAAGGAGGACGAGGTGGAGATTCTGCCCTCGCGCAAGCGGGCCCGCGTGCGCGGTGTGCAGGTCCATAGCGCGGCGACAGATCAAGCCAGCGCCGGTCAGCGCACCGCGCTCAACCTGGCCGGTGTGCAACTGGAAGACCTGGCGCGGGGAATGACTTTGACCACGGGGGGGGCACTCGAGCCAAGCCGACGGTTCGATGTGCAGATATCGCTCCTAAAGGGCGCTAGACCGTTAAAGAATCGGGCGCGCGTACATCTGCATGCTTTCGCCTCGGAAACCATCGCCGAAGTCGCCTTGCTCGAGTCCGCCGAACTGAAGCCAGGCGAATCGGCGTTTGCCCAGCTCGAAACTTCAGACCCCCTCCTGCTTCTTCCCGGCGATCGGGCCATCCTGCGCCAGTTCTCTCCGGTGGTCACGATCGGCGGTGCGGTGGTGCTGGATGCGTTTCCGTTGTCTCGTCGAGCGCCGCGCCAGCCGAAGGAGAAAGACGCCCGGCTGGCTTTGCTGCGGGCTGTTTCCGGTGCCTCGTTGATAGACAAAAGCGCGCTTTTGGCGCGTATCGCACGTCGCGAGCAAACAGGGTTGTCGCTGGCTGCGGCGGTTAGGGAAACTGGACTGAAGTCTTCGATACTCGAGCGCTTAGTCGCAGAGCTAAAACAACAAGAGCGGGTTACCCAGGCGGGAGAATTCTTTCTTGCGAACGAAGCATTCTCTCGAGTCCGCGACAGTCTCGTGACCGTCGTCCACGCTTTCCACAAAGCCAACCCGCTGGTCGCCGGCATCAGCAAGGAAGAGCTGCGAGAGAAACTCGGGCTCCATCAGACCGTCATGGAAACCGTTCTGGGGGAGCTCGTGCGCGACAAAAAGGTCGAGGTTGCCGGCGAACAAGTCCGGATCGCCGGCCGCGGCGTGGAACTCAAAGACGACGAAGCCCGCGCCAAACAGCAGATCGAGAAAGCCTTCGCCTTCGCGGGTCTTAAAGTCCCGCTGATGAAAGAAGTGCTTGCCCGCCTGCCGGTAGACAAGACCCGGGCACAAAAGCTGGTCACGCTGCTGTTGCGCGATGGCGTACTGGTGAAGCTGGCCGACGAGATGGTCTTCCACCACAGTGCTCTCGAGGGCCTGCGCCGGCTGGTGGCCGAGCAGAAGACGAAAATGGGGAAGATCGACGTGGGTCAGTTCAAAGACTTGATCGGTGTGACCCGCAAATATGCCATACCCCTGCTCGAATACCTCGACCAGCAGCGAGTCACACGAAGGGTGGGGGACGAGAGGATCATTCTCTGACTCCCATATCTCGAGCGCCGGGGAGCGAGTCCGACCACCAAGAGGTCTCCCGGTCCGAGGCGGGTCCAACTATCGACAGCACCGACAATTAATTTAAACAATGCTTGTCGCAGCTGTCGCTGGTTTGGTATCATCCTGGCCATGGAGCTGAAATCCAAGCGGGAAGCCGCGGAACTCTTAGGCCTCTCTACGCGCGGGATCGAGCGGGCGGTCCGGCGCGGTCAGCTGGTGGTTCTGTATCGCGACAGCAAACACGGCAAAAAGGCATTTTTCAGGGCCGAAGAGCTGGGACGATACCAGGAACTTCAGCAGGCGCGAGGCCCAGTTGGGTTCACCTCCGGCATTCCCTTCAGGCCACCCGGGAATACGCCGCCAGTGGGCACCATTATCCCCAGTGTTGAGATGGAACCACGCTGGGAGCTGGACAGCAAGCGACAGGTTGACCTGGTGCCCATCGCCGACCGGCTCACGCTCGCTGTCGGCGAAGCAGCCCATTTGTCGGGGCTGCCGCGGCGCTTCATCGTCGAGAGTATCCACAGCGGGAAGCTCAAAGCTATCCGGATCGGGCGCCGCTACCACGTAAAGCGATACGACCTCGATTCCTTCGTGCAAGCTCTCTAAACCCTGTGGCAGCGGCCGGGCCGGAACCCTTCGACCGCGCTTGCTGGAAAGGAGTTGTTCGGCGATGAAGATGAAGATACTGGCTATCGGCGGGACGGGATTCATCGGCCGTTTTGTGATTCGCGAGCTCGAGCGGACCGGGCACGAAGTGACCGTATTGCATCGCGGGAGCGCGGCGCCGCCGGAGGGCACGGCTCAGATCATTGGCGACCGCAATCGTATTAACGAATATCGCGAAACACTGGCTGCCGAGAAATTCGACTTAGTCATCGACTTCGTGCTCAGCTCGGAGCGCCAGGCTCGCCAGTTGATGGAAGCCCTCCGAGGGATCACCCGCCGCCTAGTCGTATTGAGCAGTATGGACGTGTACCGTGCCTGGGGAGTGTTCTTCGAACTAGAGCCGGGCGGTCTGGAAAGGCTCCCGGTGAACGAAGAATCCGCGGTGCGCACGCGGCCCGCGTACCCCCCGGAAGTGCTGGAGGGATTGCGGAAGAGGGTCTCCTGGGCTGATGCCGAGTACGATAAGGTTCCGGTGGAGCGCGTAGTCCTCTCTGAGCCAGGTCTGCCAGCAACTGTCCTTCGTCTCCCCATGGTGTATGGGCCGGGTGATTACATCCACCGCTTTTATCCATTTCTGAAGCGCATGGATGACGGCCGGCGTTTCATCCTCTTCGCCGACGATGTGGCGCAGGTACGTAGCCCGCGCGGCTACGTTGCGGACGTGGCCGCCGGCATCGTCCGGGCGGCGGCTTCAGAGAGAGCAGCCGGGCGCATCTACAACATTTGCGAGCGAGAGTGTTTCAGCGAACTCGAATGGGCGAAGAGAATTGCCGCGGCCACTGGTTGGCCAGGGGAGTTCGTGGTGTTGCCGCGAGAAAGGACTCCGCAACATCTCATCTGGCCGGGCAACACGAAGCAGCACATGGTTGTCTCCTCCGATCGCATCCGCAGCGAACTCGGCTATAGAGAAGTAACTCCGGAGGCAGAAGCTTTCGCGAGCACCGTTGCGTGGGAGCGTAAGCATCCACCCGAGAGCGTGGGAGTCCCGTTCGACTATGCCTCCGAAGATTCCGCGCTGAGCGGACTCAAGGCAAGGGCGTGAAAGAGGTCAAGACAGCTGCGGCGAAGTACGACCCGTTTCAACGGGGTTCGTTTCCGGTTGGCGTCCGCACATTCACGGCCCTCGATGAATCTCGTGGCCGATTTTTTCCCTGCGAGGTCTGGTATCCGGCTAGCCCGCAATATGCCGGCCAGGACGCTGCGCCCGAGACCCAGGATTCGTTCAACGTCCGTACGAACGGCAAACGACGCCAAATGGCGGTCCGCGATGCGGCAGTCCAGCCTGGAACCTACCCTCTGGTGATCTTCTCGCACCACAGCGGCGGGCATCGGCGCGCGTCGACCTTCTTGTGCACGCATTTGAGCAGCCATGGACATGTGGTCGCAGCGTTGGATCATTCCGATTGTGATCGTCCCGGAGTTCCTACGACCCGCGGCCGAAACGGAAGAGCAAAGGAATCTGCGCATGCAAGCGATGATCGCGAACCGCGTGCCCGACGTCCGCTTCCTGCTCGATTATCTGCTGGGTTCTGGGCAATGGCAATCAGAGGCGCAGATCGATCCCCAGAGAATCGGTATTGCCGGACACAGCTTCGGCGGCTGGACCGCATTGGCGACGCCGGAGATTGATGGGCGAGTTCAAGCGGTCGTGGCGCTGGCTCCCGGCGGCAATTCCAAGCCGCGACCGGGAATTCTGCCGGCCGAGCTCACATTCCGGTGGGGTCGTGATGTCCCTACGCTCTACCTGGTCGCGGAAAACGACGTTCCACTTCCTCTGTTGGGCATGTTCGAGCTCTTTGAGCGAACGCCGTCGAGAAAACAGATGGTCATCCTGCGCCGGGCCGATCACCTTCACTTCATCGACAACGTGGAACAGGAGCATGAAGCCTTTCGGGCGATGCTCATGCCGGCCGAAGTCGCCCAGATGCAAAGGGAGATGCTACCGATCACCGAGCTTGTCTCCGGCGAAAAGGCCCATTTGTGGGCGCGCGGGCTCAGCCTGGCGCACATGGATGCGTTTCTCAAGAATCAACGTGCGGCGCAGGAATTCCTGGCCGGCGACATTGAGGGCGAACTGGCGCGGCCCGGCGTTGACGTGATTCTCTACAAGAGCCCTGCCGGCGCGACTTCAGACTTTGCCTAATCGGCTTCCATCGGCGAGAATCAGCGATAGGCTTCTGCCGCTCCTATGCTCCTTATCCGCAACGCCACATCCGCCGACGCCGCTTTGATGCTTGAGTTCATCCGCGGGCTCGCCGCCTACGAGCGCGCGCCCAATGCCGTAGTGGCCACCGAAGAAGGTCTGGTTCGCGATGGCTTTGGCGCCAATCCCAAGTATCGCTGCGTGATCGCCGAATGGGACAGCCGTCCCGCCGGCTTTGCCTTCTTCTTTTACAACTACTCGACATGGCGGGGACAACCGGGTCTCTACCTCGAAGATCTCTTTGTGATTCCCGAGATGCGGGGCAAGGGCATCGGTAAGGCGCTTCTCGAGCGGGTGGCCGAGATCGCAGTCGAAGAGAAGTGCTACGGCATCCGCTGGATGGTCCTCGAGTGGAACGAACCGGCGATCAAATTCTACGAGTCGTTGGGTGCGGAGACCTTGGGCGATTGGGAGACCATGCTGTTGATGGACGACCCCTTGAAGCGGCTAGCGCGCACCCGTGAGGCCAAAGAGCTTTCTACAGGAAAGACGTCCGCGAGGGGTTTGGATAGATGAAGCTCAAGATCATCGGCGCCGGACTGGCAGGCTCGGAGGCGGCGTGGCAGTGCGCGCGGCGCGGAGTCGAGGTCGACCTCTACGAGATGCGTCCGGCCAAGTCCACGCCGGCGCACCAGACCGACAAGTTCGCCGAACTGGTCTGCTCGAACTCGCTCAAGTCGGAGAGCGAGAACACGGCGCCCTGGCTGCTCAAAGAAGAGATGCGCCGCGCGGGGTCCCTGTTGATCGAGATCGCCCGCGAAACCGCCGTTCCTGCCGGGCATGCGCTGGCCGTCAATCGCGAAACTTTTTCGTCGCGAGTGACAGAAACCATCTCCCGGGAGCCGCGTATTCGCGTGGTTCGCGAAGAGGTCACGGCCATCGACGAGCACGCGGGCATCACGGTGATCGCCACCGGGCCGCTGACTGCGGACTCACTGTCCCAGGAGATCGCGCGGCTCACCGGCAGCGACCACCTTTATTTCTACGATTCCATCAGCCCCATCGTGGAGGCTGATTCGATCGATATGGAGCGCGTGTACTTTGCCGCCCGCTACGGCAAAGGCACCCCCGACTACATCAACTGTCCGTTCACGCGCGAAGAGTACGATCGCTTCCTGGACGCGCTGGCCGAGGCGCAATCGGTCGAAGGACACAGTTGGGAGAGACTCAACTACTTCGAGGGCTGCCTGCCCATCGAAGAGATCGCGGGACGCGGGCGCGATACCCTGCGCTTCGGGCCCATGAAACCCGTGGGGTTGGCCGATCCTCGCACCGGCCGCCAACCTTACGCCGTGGTGCAGTTGCGCCGCGAAAATCAGCGCGCCGATTCTTACAACCTGGTCGGCTTCCAGAATCACCTCAAGTTCAAGGAGCAGGCGCGAGTGTTGCGGCTGATCCCCGGACTCGAAAACGCAAAGTTCCTGCGCTACGGACAGATTCACCGCAACACTTACATCAACGCGCCATCGCTGCTAGGAGAGCTGCTCCAGTTGAAGCAACACCCTAGCGTCTTCTTTGCCGGACAGATCTCCGGTGTCGAGGGCTACACGGAGTCGATCGCTACCGGAATGCTGGCGGGGATGCACGCGGCGCACATCGCGCAAGGCCAGGCCGCAGTTCCTCCACCGCGGGAAACGGCGGTGGGATCGCTGGTGCACTACATCTGCCACGCCGAAAGCAGGAACTTCCAGCCGGCCAATATTACCTTTGACCTGCTGGCGCAGCTCGACGAAGCCACGCGGCGCGGAGTCCGCGACAAGAAACAACGGCACAAAATGGTTTGCGAGCGCGCGCTCGAAGGCATAACATCTTGGCTCGAGCAAACAGGCTGCGATCAAGGACCAGGAGCCGGACTCCAGCGAACCTATGCTTCCCCTCTCAGCGATTGACTCTTTCGGCCCCGCCTTCGAGCGGATGAAAGTCATGCTGTTCCGGCCATTTCGTTTCCGGACCTGGCTGAAAATCGGGTTCATCGGCTGGCTGGCTGGCGAGTCCGTAAAATTCAATGTCCATTTGCCTTCTTTTCCCGGAGGCGAGAGCAGCGGCTCGAACTCCACCTTGGACGTACGCTCCTGGATAAACGAGCACATGCTGCTCATTGCTGCAATCCTGGCGGTGACCATCGCCGTGATTCTGGCGTTCGTATATCTTTACTGCCGCTTCCGCTTTATTTTGTTCGACTCGGTCCTAAAGAGGGACGTGAACATCGGCCGCGGCTGGAAGCGTTATGCCTCGCCGGCCCAGCGCTATTTCAGCTTCCTGATCTCTCTTCTGCTCATTTTCTCGATCGTGATGGCCGGAGTCGTGGGCCTGCCCCTCTGGCGTGCTTATAAGAGGGGGATCTTCCATCTGGGGGATCCATTAGCGATTATTCGCGTTGTGACACCAGTCATTTTGGCTGTTTTCGTTCTTGGCATTCTCGGCGCAATCATCGCCATCCTGGCGCAGGATTTCGGCGTGCCAATCCTGGCGTTGGACGACCTGACAGTGAGCGACGCCTGGACGGTTCTGAAGCAGTCAGTTGCAACTGAGCCGTGGGCATACGCCGGTTATCTGGGGATGAAGTTGGTGTTGTCCGTCGCTGCAGGAATCATGGCCGGCATTGCCGGCATCTTTATCTTTCTAATCCTTCTGATACCCGGAGCGATCGTAGGGCTCGGAGGCTACGCTATCGGTCAGGCCGTGGGGCCAACGGCGGGAGTCGTGCTGGCGGTCCTGGGTGGGTTGGTAGTAGCGGCGCTGGCCGCCCTCATCAGCATGCTGCTCACTGCACCGCTGGCGGTGTTCTTCACTTCCTATTCCTTGTACTTCTTCGGAGGACGCTATCCCAGACTGGGCGAGCTGCTGTGGCCGCAACCGCCGGCCCCGGTCATCCCGCCGACAACTCCGCCGCCACCCGGGCCTCCATTTATCGCGCCTGCGTGAGACCAGGGTGCGTTCACCACTGCCAAGCCGTTGTGCGTGGCCCGTCGTCTGGGCTCGAGTCGGGTGGCGCTGGCACTCTTTGCCTGCGCAGC
>DATDGP010000219.1:0-10987 GCA_036522035.1 Terriglobales bacterium | reverse complement strand
TGTCCCATACGATTGGCTCCTGCTGCTCCACCATTTCCTTGGCTTGCTTGATGGTGGTGCAGTGTCCCGTCTGTTCCAGCCGGTGGTAGATGAACGGCTTGAACAGCTCCAGCGCCATTTTCTTGGGCAAACCGCACTGGTGTAACTTGAGCTCGGGACCCACCACAATCACGGAGCGGCCGGAGTAGTCCACGCGTTTGCCCAGCAGGTTCTGGCGGAAACGGCCCTGCTTTCCTTTAAGCGTGTCGGAAAGAGACTTCAGCGGGCGGTTGTTGGTGCCGCGCAGGACCCGCCCGCGGCGGCCGTTGTCAAACAGCGCATCCACCGCCTCTTGCAGCATGCGCTTCTCATTCCGAACGATGACGTCCGGCGCATGCAACTCCATCAGCTTCTTCAACCGGTTGTTGCGGTTAATCACGCGGCGGTAAAGGTCGTTGAGATCCGAGGTGGCGAACCGTCCGCCATCGAGGGGAACCAGCGGCCGCAACTCCGGAGGAATCACCGGAATGACGTCCAGAATCATCCACTCCGGGCGGTTGCCCGACTTGCGGAAGGCTTCCAGTACCTTTAGGCGCTTGGCAAACTTCAAGCGCTTCTGTTGCGAAGGGTCGCTGCGCATCTTCTCGCGAAGCTCGTCGGCCAAGGTGGCCACGTCCACGCGCTTGAGCAGCTCCTTGATGGCTTCCGCGCCCATGCCGGCCCGAAATCTACCCTGAAGCTCCTGCCGAAGCTCGCGGTAACGCTCGTCGGTGAGCAGTTCGCGCTCCTTCACCGGCGCCTCGCCCGGATCAATCACGACGTACTTTTCGAAATACAACACCTGCTCGAGCTCGCGCAGGGAAATGTCGAGCAGGTGGCCGATGCGGCTGGGCAATCCCTTGAAGAACCAGACGTGCGAGCACGGAGAAGCCAGCTCGATATGCCCAAGCCGCTCGCGCCGCACTTTGGAGAGTGTAACTTCCACCCCGCATTTGTCGCAGATCACACCGCGGTGCTTCATCCGCTTGTACTTGCCGCACAAGCACTCCCAGTCTGTCACCGGACCAAAAATGCGCGCACAGAACAATCCGTCACGCTCCGGCTTGAAGGTACGGTAATTGATGGTCTCCGGTTTGGTCACTTCGCCGTGCGACCAGGAACGGATCTTCTCCGGTGAGGCAAGACTGATCCGAATGCTGTCAAATTCTCCAATGAGGCTGACACGATCATATGGGCTGCTACGGAACAAGGTATGCCCTCCTTAGCGAGGAGTCAAAAGACTTAGCGTTCGTTCGAGCGCAGGTTCCCGAACGTTGCTCGAAAAGCCCCGGGGCACAAACAGCGGGTTTCCGGACCAGGCGCATCATATCCAACTCACTCCAATCGACTTATTTAAGAACCCGACCTTCAACTAAGACTAAAGGCTCATTGTAAGACGCACCTCGTCGGTCCACGAGGAGCCGAAACCGATCTCGGCTCGGTTGGGTTTGTTTGGGTTTGTTTGGGTTTGCTTTTTTCCACTCCGCAACCCCTTGCTGATTCTAAATGACTTATTTCGCTCGTCGTCGCGTCCGCGTGAGTTTGTTTGGGTTTGTCTTGGCGTTGTTTTTGGACGCCTTTGTTGATTCTAAATGACTTCTTTGGTTTGTTTTTCACTTTTTCCATGGGGGGGAGAGGGGGCGCTTCCGACAGCGTACCCAACCCGCCCCGACGAGCGCCTGTGGCCCACGTCCTAAGTGCAATGTCTCTGCCCTTGAGACCCCGCGACGTCAAACTTGTTTTCCCGAGGATCACGACCCCGCCCTCCCGAGCCCGCGCACAGAATCGGGGCTGAACGAACTACTCCGTTGCGCCCGACACCGGCACCAGCGACTCTTTTGGCTTTCGCAGCAGCTCGACGTCGAGGCAGAGGCTCTGGAGCTCGCGCACCAGCACGTTGAACGATTCGGGAACTCCCGGCTCGATCGCAGCTTCGCCCTTGACGATGGCTTCGTAGATTTTGGCCCGGCCGTAAACGTCGTCGGACTTTGCCGTCAGGAGCTCCTGCAGGATGTAAGCTGCGCCGTAGGCTTCAAGGGCCCACACTTCCATTTCACCGAAGCGCTGGCCACCGAACTGCGCCTTGCCGCCGAGCGGCTGCTGCGTGATCAGAGAGTACGGGCCGATCGAACGGGCGTGAATCTTGTCGTCCACCAAGTGCGAGAGCTTGAGCATGTAAATGTAACCCACGGTGACTTGCTGCTCGAACTGATCACCGGTCATGCCGTCGTGCAACGTGATCTTGCCGGAAGTCGGAAGCCCGGCTTCGGCCAGGTATTGCTTGATCTCCTTTTCGGTCGCGCCGTCGAACACCGGCGTGGCAAAGGGGATGCCCTCGCGATAGGCCCGAGCCAGCTCCAAGACGTCTTCGTCGCTCATCGAGGCCAGCTTCTCACTGAGGCCGTTCCGCATGATGCCTTTGAGGCTCTTGCGCATCAGTTCGGCACGGTTCTCCTCCGAGAGTAGCCGGGTAAGCTTCTCGCCGAGCTCGTGAGCGGCCCAGCCAAGATGCGTCTCCAGAATCTGGCCGACGTTCATGCGGGAGGGAACGCCCAGCGGATTCAGCACCACTTCCACCGGCGTACCGTCGGGAAGGTAGGGCATGTCCTCCTCGGGCAGGATGCGGGCGATCACACCTTTGTTCCCGTGCCGCCCAGCCATCTTGTCACCCACCGAAAGCTTGCGCTTCATGGCGATGTAAGCCTTCACCAGCTTGATCACGCCCGGCGGCAGCTCATCGCCCTTCCTCAGCTTCTGGATCTTCTCCTCGGTGATCTTGCGCAGAATATCGATCTGGCGCGAGGTCATCTCCTCAATTTCGTCGATGCGCTCGAACAGGGTTGGATCTTTCTTGCCGATGCGGAGCCGCTTCAAATTACGCAGCGTCATGCGCGGGTCGGCCAGAACTTCGCGGTTGATCGCCGTACCCTTGACGAAGAGCCTCTTGTTAGTCTTTTCGTCGTGAAGATCAGCCAGCAACTCCTCGCCTTCGAGCAGCGCCAGGAGCCGCTTCAGCCGCTCGTCGTTGAGGATGCGGATTTCGTCGTTGAGATTCTTCTCCAGACGGTCTACCTCGCCCGCCTCGATGGACTTGGCACGCTCGTCTTTCTCCGCGCCCTTGCGCGAGAAGATCTTGACGTCAACCACGATCCCTTCGATGCCCGGAGGGCAGGTGAGCGAGGCGTCGCGAACGTCCCCCGCCTTCTCGCCGAAGATGGCCCGCAGAAGCTTTTCCTCGGGAGTCAGTTGGGTTTCGCCCTTGGGCGTTACCTTGCCCACCAGAACGTCGCCGGGCTTAACGTAGGCTCCGATGCGGATGACGCCGCTCTCGTCCAGATCTTTGAGAAGGTTCTCACCCAGGTTCGGAATGTCGCGGGTAATCTCTTCGGGACCGAGCTTGGTGTCCCGGGCCTCGATTTCGAACTCTTCGATGTGAATCGAGGTGTAGGAATCCTCGCGGACGAGCTTTTCGCTCACCAGGATGGCATCTTCAAAGTTGTAACCGCGCCAGGGCATGAACGCCACCAGCACGTTTCTTCCCAGCGCGAGCTCGCCGCGATCGGTGCAGGGACCGTCGGCGAGCACGTCGCCAGCGCGCACCCTCTGTCCCTTGTGGACCACGGGCTTCTGGTTGATGCAGGTATTCTGGTTCGAGCGGCGGAACTTAATGAGCTGATAAATATCCGCGCCCACTTCGCGCGAAAGGTGCCCGCTCTGCCCGTCGCCTTCAATCCGCACGATGATGCGCTCGCTATCGACGCTGTCCACAACGCCGGGGCGTCGCGCCACCACCACCGCTCCCGAATCGCGAGCTGTGACTTCCTCCATCCCAGTGCCCACCAGGGGCGCTTGGGCCCTCAGCAGCGGCACGGACTGCCGCTGCATGTTTGAGCCCATCAAAGCGCGGTTAGCGTCGTCGTTCTCGAGGAACGGGATCAGGGAAGCAGCCACGCTTACCAGCTGCTTGGGGCTGACGTCAATGTAATCCACCTCTTCGCGCCGCACCAAAACAAAATTGCCTGCCTGGCGGGCGTTCACCAACTCATTCACCAGGCGGCCCTTCTCATCCACGGCCACGTTAGCCTGGGCAATGACGTGCCGGTCTTCCTCCCAGGCCGAGAGGTAAAAGGAGAACGGCTCGTATTCCACCAGCTTCCGCCGGCGCTCGCGCAGATCCTCGTTCTCTTTGCGGACTTGATTGAGCTCAACATGCTCGCCGAGCCGCCAGGGGCCGTCCCCGCCGTGCGTGATGGTGAGGTAGTCCAGCGCCACGCCGTTGCGAACCTTGCGGTAGGGGCTTTCGATAAACCCGTACTCGTTGATCCGAGCGTAGCAGGAGAGAGACGAAATCAGGCCGATGTTCGGACCTTCGGGCGTCTCGATAGGGCAGATCCGTCCGTAGTGGGTGGGGTGAACGTCGCGGACTTCAAACCCCGCCCGCTCGCGCGACAAACCGCCCGGACCGAGGGCGGAAAGCCGTCGCTTGTGGGTGATTTCCGAAAGCGGGTTCGTCTGATCCATGAATTGCGAGAGCTGGGAAGACCCGAAGAACTCCCGGATAGCAGCCATCACCGGCTTGGCGTTGATAAGGTCGTGCGGCATGGCCGTCGACATTTCCTGATAGACGGACATCTTTTCCTTGATGGCGCGCTCCATCCGAACCAGGCCGATGCGGAACTGGTTCTCCAACAGCTCGCCGACTGCGCGCACGCGCCGGTTGCCCAGGTGATCGATGTCGTCCGCAATGTAGTTGCCGCCGGGATTCTTGCGCAGCTTCAAGACGTAGCGGATGCTGGCGAGAAAGTCCTCCGGGTCGAGTGTCCGTTTGTCAAGCGGTAGTTGAACCACGGCGCTCTCTGAGTGGTCCGTGGCCATGGTTCCTTCGCATCCCCGCACCACCTCGTTGCAGACATTGCCTTCGCGCCGGCCAACGAAGATCTTCTCCTGATCCACGACAACGTAAAAATTGTCCTGAGGCAGATTGCTGGCGTTCTCAAGCTCGAACGTTGTGGCCTTATCGGCCATCCGAGTCTTCAAGCGGGCGTAATAGCCGAGCTTGATGTTGAACTTCAGACGGCCAACCCGGGAGAAATCGTATTTGCGCGGGTCGAAGAACATCCCATTGAAAAGCGCGGTCGCCGTGTCCAGAGTGGGCGGATCGCCGGGCCGCATTTTCTTGTACAGCTCAATCAGTGCCTCTTGCGGCGTGTGTAGGGTGTCTTTCTTCAGGGTTTGGCTGATGACGTTGCCCACATCATCGCGCTCCGGAAAAAAGATGTGGAGCTCGGGTACCTTCGCTTCCTGAATGGCGCTCAGCACCTCCGGCGTCAGTTCGTTGTTGGTGTCGAGCAGGACCTCGCCGGTGGTGGTATCGACGATGTCGGCTGCCGCAAAGGCGCCCTCGAGATCATGAGCCGTAATCTCGACCTGGTTGACGTGTGCCTTCTCGATATCGCGCAGAAGAGACGGTGTGACCTTCCGGCCAGCATGAACAATCACTTCATGACTCCGCGGATGCTCGACGCTCTTCGAGAGCTTAAGGCCCACCAGGCCCTCCGAAACATCCAGGAAGAGCTTGCGGTCCTGGAGCGAGACCCGATCGACCTGATAGAAGGCCCTAATGATCTCGGAGTCGCGCTTGAGCCCAAGTGCGCGAAGGAAGATCGTGGCCAGAAACTTTCGCTTGCGATCGATGCGTACGTAAAGCAGATTCTTGGTGTCGTACTCGAATTCCACCCAGGAGCCGCGGTAGGGTATGATCTTGCCGAGGAAATACGTCTTCTGAGCGTTGCTTTCGAAAAAGACGCCCGGCGAGCGGTGGAGCTGGCTGACGATGACGCGCTCGGTACCGTTAATGATGAAGGTGCCGTGCTCGGTCATCAGCGGGATCTCGCCGAAGTAGACCTCTTGTTCCTTGATGTCGCGGATGCTCTTCTGGCCGGTGTTGGCGTCTTTATCGTACAAGGTGAGGCGGATGGTGACCTTCAGCGGAGCGGCAAAAGTCATACCGCGTTCCTGGCACTCGCTGACATCGTACTTGAGCTGCAAGGCGACCGGATCGCCACACTTGTTACAGAACGTCACCACGTTCTGGTTGAAAGTTCCGCACTTGGTGCAAAGCACATCTCCCGCCTTGAACGGGTCGGTGATCACGGTGTGGCCACAGTTCTTGCAGGTCGAGCGTAGGTGGTGGAGTCCGCGCAAGGCGCCGCACTTACACTCCCAGTTGCCAATTGAGTAATCAACGAAATCGAGCTGCGACACGCCCCGGAAATCCGTGATGGGAAATACCGAGTTGAACACTGCCTGCAGACCGTTGTCCTCACGCTCGTTCGGCAGCAGATTCATCTGCAAGAACCGCTCATATGAGCGGCGCTGCACTTCGATAAGGTTCGGTATCTGGATCGACGTGGGTATTTTAGAGAAATTAATGCGTTGACGCGAAACGCCATTACCGCCGTTCGGCATCCTGGTGGCTCCTTGCCTGAAGTCTCAAAAGACAACCCGGCCGTGGTGATTTGGTCCCTGACTAAGTAGATGCGGACCTTGAGGGTGAGGATGCAGCCTGGTAGTCCAAGCCAACCCTCCTCCTTCTCAAGCTCAAGAAGGATCGCCGCTCCCCCCGGGTGATCGGGTGGGCATCGCGACAGAGGAGCGGGCCGGCTCGGTGCCAACCCGCCCCCCGGACGTCAAGACTATTTTACTTCAACCGTGGCCCCAGCTTCAGTGAATTTCTTCTTGATGGCTTCTGCCTCGTCCTTGTTCACGCCCTCTTTGATCGCCTTGGGGGCCGCTTCCACAAGGTCCTTAGCTTCCTTCAGGCCGAGACTCGTCACTTCGCGTACCGCTTTGATAACATTGATCTTATTGGCGCCAACCGCCGTTAGCACGACCGAGAATTCGGTCTTTTCCTCCACCGGCGCAGCGGCCGCCGGTCCCGCACCGGCAGCGCCCGCCACCGCCACCGGAGCCGCCGCGGCCGCCGAGACGCCCAACGCCTCCTCTAGCCGTTTCACCAGGTCGGCCGCCTCAAGCAGGCTTAGACCCTTGATCTCCTCTACTAGCTTCTCAACGCGCTCAGACATCTTCGTCTAACCTCCTGATTTTTGCGAAACTCGGCATTCGAAAATCGAAGCCCAAAAGCTTATCCTTCCGCGAACCTTCCTTCCTTAACCCCCTGCTGGATCACGTAGGCCAGGTTACGCGCCACGCCCGACACCGTCGATGCCACCCGCGTGGCTGGGGCGTTGAGCAGAAAGAGCGCCTTGGCCAGCAAAGCCTCACGCGAGGGGAGGCTGGCGAGCGCCGACAGATCGGCCAGTGACACCACCCGCCCTTCCACTACTCCGGCCTTGAACACCAGGACGGGATTCTCTTTCGCATAAGCCGTGATAACCTTCGCCAAAGCCACCGGGTCCGTTTCGGTGACCGCCAGCGACGTCGTTCCCTTCAGCCTCGGCGCAACGACGGGCTCTGCCGGCGTGCCTTGGGCAGCGCGCTCGATGAGGCTGTTCTTCACGACCCGGTACTTGCCGCCTGCCTGCGCGACCTTTCGTCGTAACTCGGAGTCCTGGGCTACGGTGATGCCTTCGAAGCTCGAAAAAATCAAGGTCCTGGCCCGCTGAATCTCCTCCCGGACCTGCTCGACCTGCTTTGCCTTTTCGTTCTTCTTCATGCCAGCATCCTCTCGAAAGCTTTCGATACCCTTACACGCCCCGGGACAACCTTAGGCGGCTTCTACCGAAGCCAAGTCGATGGAAACGCCCGGACCCATGGTGGACGAGATCACGATGCTCTTCACGTATTTGCCTTTGGCCGTGGCCGGCTTGGCCTTGATCACTGTTGAAATGAGCGCCTGCGCATTCTCGGCCAGCTTCCCGGCGTCAAACGAGACCTTCCCGATAGCGCAGTGGATAATCCCGGTCTTGTCCACCCGAAACTCCACTTTACCCGCCTTCACTTCCTGAACGGCACGCTGCACCTCGACGGTCACAGTGCCGGTCTTGGGATTCGGCATCAGACCGCGCGGGCCCAGTACCTTGCCAAGCCGCCCCACTGACTTCATCATGTCCGGTGTGGCGATCACGGCGTCGAAATCCAGCCACCCTCCCTGTATCTTCTGTACCAGGTCGTCGCCGCCCACCTCGTCGGCCCCCGCCTCGCGCCCTTCACGCACTTTTTCGCCCGAGGCGATCACGATCACGCGCTTAGTCTTGCCGAGACCATGCGGCAACACCACGGTGCCGCGCACCATCTGATCGGCATGCTTCGGGTCGACGCCCAGGCGCATCGAGACTTCCACCGTCTCGTCGAACTTGACAAACGAGGCCTTCTTCACCAGCGGCATGGCTTCGGACAAGTCGTAGGCCGGCTTCTGTACTAGCTTTGCAGCCGCTTCGTATTTCTTTCCCATCACTGACTCCTGCAGTTCGAAACCGGAAGCGGGAAACTCGAACTTCGGTCTTATGGCACGACGTCCAGTCCCATGCTGCGCGCCGTGCCCTTTACGGTGGCGACGGCCGCCGCCAGGTCACGCGCGTTCAGGTCGGGCAGCTTGGTCTTGGCGATCTCCTCCACCTGTTTTTCGGTGACCTTACCCACTTTGTTCTTATTCGGCTCGCCTGAACCCTTGGCAATGCCCGCCGCCCGCTTCAGTAGTACAGCCGCCGGCGGCGTCTTGGTAATGAACGCAAACGTACGGTCCACAAACACGGTGATTACCACCGGTATGATCAGACCTTCCTGATCCTTGGCCGAAGTCTTGGCGTTGAACGCCTTGCAAAAGTCCATGATGTTGACGCCGTGCTGGCCGAGCGCCGGGCCGACCGGAGGAGCCGGCGTCGCCTTGCCCGCTGCGATCTGCAACTTCACCATTGCCTGGACTTTTTTCGCCATGTCCTCAGCCCCTCGAGCTCGAACTTCGAGTCCCGGTTTTCATCCCTTCTCCACCTGATAAAAGTCCAGCTCCACCGGCGTCCCACGGCCGAAGATGGTCACCATCACCCGCAGCGTCGATCGGTCTTCATTGATCTCGTCCACCACGCCCGTGAAATCCTTGAATGGACCCTCGTTGATCTTTACAGACTCGCCTCGTTCAAACCTGAGGCGAGGCTTGGGGTTCTCGGCCGCCACCACCACGCGGTGGACAATGCGGTCGACCTCTTCGGTCGTCAGTGGGCTCGGCATCTGTCCGGAGCCGACGAAACCCGTCACGCGCGGCGTAGACCTGACCAAGTGCCAGGTGTTGTCGTTCATCTCCATTTCTACCAGCACGTACCCGGGGTAGAAGAGCTTGGGCGTGATCACCTTCTTGCCCTGCCGCACTTCGAGCACATCTTCGGTTGGGACCATGATCTCACCGAACTGGTCCTGGAGGCCCGCCGCCTCAGCGCGGCTCTTCAGCGTTTCGGCCACCTTCTTCTCGAAGCCCGAGTAAGAGTGAATGATGTACCAGTTCTTCGCCATGCTTGGCTTCTCAATTCCTGTGGCCGTTTGCGCGTCCAAGTGTCAACCTCACGCCTTATGTCCTAACCAGCTCAGGAGCCGCCCGACCAGCACCTGAAAAGTCGAGTCGCAAATCCAAAAGAAAAAGGCAAAAGCGAAAGTGGTGGCAATCACCATGACCGTGGTGCCGTAAATCTCCTGCTTGTTGGGCCAGGTGACGCGCTTCATCTCCACCCGCACATCTCCGAAATAAGCCCGAGTGCGGTTCCAGAAACTCTTTTGGATGGCGATCTCTTCAGCCATAACGATCTACCCCTTGTCTTTACCCTGCCTCTTGGCGTCCCGCCTTTGACCGACTGCATCCTGTTCTCTGGCAGGGGCGGAGGGACTCGAACCCCCATGACCGGTTTTGGAGACCGGCAGATTAGCCGTTGATCTGACGCCCCTGCGAAGGCAGTTGAGAGCTCACAGTCGAAAAGTTGAACCGCCCTCGCCTTTGACTTTCGACCTTCAACCTTCACCTATTTGACTTCTTTATGCGCCGTGTGGTGCCGGCACGCCGGGCAGAATTTCTTCAGCTCCACCCGATCCTGGTTCTTCTTCTTATTCTTCGTGGTCGAATAATTCCGGTTCTTGCAGTCGGTGCATTGTAACGTGATGATTTCGCGCATTTGGTACCCCTAAGCTCTCAATCCTACAGTTCGGGTGACGCCAGCCTTGAAGTCCAACGATAGAACGTATTTCCAGAGAATCAGAACAAGGTGCGGACCATCGTCGCGCTCGAAACGCACCCAAAGTCCGGTGTCATCGGTATCTTGAACGTACAACATTACCGCAGGAGAATCGCCGACCGCGAGGCCGACGAGACTCATCGCGGTCCGCCCCGCATCGCTGAGAACCACAACCGTGTTCTGCTGAGCCGGGCTCATTTCAGGCTACCCGCGCAGGAAGCGTAAGTTCCAACACGCGTCGCAACCTGAGCTCTGCCTCCCTCGACCCGCGCTCGAAGAGGTCATCAATCACGTCCTCCGCGATCCGAAGCGGAACAATTTCCTGACCCACCCGAAGGGAAACATCGAATCTGTGTTCCCAGGTATTGAGAGCCACTTCTTCGATCGAGGCACTGGGCACAGCATGTGCCACCTGCTCTTGGAGATATCGGGCAAATCGTTCCGTCTTGCCGATTAATTTTTCGGTGGTACGTTGCCCAGTCAGCGCGCTTCGAGCGTAGTCCTCCTCTTTGATGCCTAATGTCCTAGCAACCTGCCGCTGTTCCTGAGTGAGAGCAGGCAGTTCGCGAGCGGGCAGCATACTCACGGCGTCCCAATCGCTCACTTCCGCGCGAACCCCCTGCACCGAAATATTCATAGCCACTGCTTGAAAACTACTGCATCACTTCCGTAACCGTGCCGGCCCCCACCGTGTGACCGCCTTCCCGGATCGCGAATCGCAGCCCCTTCTCCATCGCAATGGGCGTGATCAGCTCGATCTCCAGCGCCACATTGTCCCCCGGCATCACCATCTC